>JBCCGX010000577.1:0-6511 GCA_039029035.1 Acidobacteriota bacterium
GTGGCGTGGCATTCGTCGATCATCACCAGAGCATCGTACTTCTCCGCCAGATCGCAGATCTCGGGCAGCTTGGCGATGTCGCCGTCCATGGAGAAGACGCCGTCGGTCGCGATCAGCCGGGTGCGGGCACCCTGGGTCTCTTGCAGCAGGCGTTCGAGATGATCCATGTCGGCGTGGTCGTAGCGCTTGCGCTGGGCCTTGCACAGACGGATACCGTCGATGATCGAGGCGTGATTGAGCGCGTCCGAGATCACCGCGTCTTCGGGTCCGAGCAAGGTTTCGAACAGGCCCCCGTTGGCGTCGAAGCAAGCAGCGTAGAGGATCGTGTCCTCGGTGCCCAAGAAGATCGAGATTGCCTCTTCGAGTTGCTTGTGGATCGTCTGGGTGCCGCAGATGAAGCGCACGCTGGAGAGCCCGAGGCCCCAGTGATCGAGACCGTCCTTGGCGGCCTGGATCAGGCTTGGGTCGTTGGCCAGGCCGAGGTAGTTGTTGGCGCAGAAGTTCAGCACGCGCCGACCACCGACGGAGATCGAAGCGCTCTGATCGGAATCGATCACGCGCTCGTCTTTGCGCAGACCGGCGGCCTGGATCTCGGCCAGGGTTTCTTTCAGGCGTTGTTGGACGTCACCGTACATGACTCGGCCTCCCTCTCGCTGCGTTGTACAGCACTACGTGTAACGTTCGCGGATCTTGGGTACCAGGTAGTCGTCGAGCGCACTGTTCAGATCATACTGCGGCTCGAAGCCCCATTCCTTGCGGGCGAGCGAATCGTCGACGTCTTCGGGCCACGAATCGACGATGGCCTGGCGCTTGATGTCGGACTCGAAACGGACTTCCGCCGCCGGGAAGGCGCGCTGCACCTGTTCGGCGAACTCGCCAGCGCTGGGTGAGAAGCTGCGGATGTTGTAGACGTGGGTCGACAGCGCCTCTAGCGGCGCGTTCATCAGAGCGAGCAGCGCGGCGATGGCACTGGGCATGGCCATGAACGGGATGCGCGTGTCCTCCCGCACGAAACAGGCGTAGGGCTTGCCCTGGGCGGCGGAGTGAATCATCTCCGGTGCGTAGTCGCTGGTGCCACCGGAGGGCAGCGTGAGGGCGGAGATCAAGCCCGGGAACCGGATGCTGCGAAAGTCGACCCCTTTGTGATCGGGCTCGGCGGCCAGTTGTCGGTAGTGGTGCGCGAAGTAACGGCCCAGGTGCTCACAGTAGAGCTTGTTGCAGCCATACATCGTGGTCGGCATGTTCCAATCTTCTTCGCTGACGACGCCGACCCGTCGCTTGGTGTCGAGGTCGGGCAGGCCGTAGGCGGCGATCGAGCTGGGGAAGAGGAACTTGACCTGGCGACCGTGCCAGCGCGATTGCTCGACCGCCAGCTTGAGCAGGTTGATCGTTCCCTGCACGTTGACCTCGTGCGCCGTTTCCGGAGTGAACTCGGCCCGGGTCGAGAGCAGCGCCGCGAGATGGAAGATGGCGTGGATCTCGAACTCGCTGACCAGCCGTTCCAGGAGCCGCCGATCCAGAATGTCGCCGACGATGGTGGCAGCGCACAGCGGTGCCATAGTCGGGTCGAGCTCCCGGATATCCAGCGCCAGGATGTCGAAGCCGCCGTTCTCCGCCAGGCGATGGATGAGCCCGTGCCCCATTTCACCGTTCGCTCCGGTGACCAGGATCACCGATTTTCTAGACATACCGCTCTCCCCTCGGTTGGTGCGCTGCGATGCCCTGCGGTGTCTACCAGAGACACAGGGTCTCTGCAACAGAGTTGGCGCCCACGCGTCTAGAAGCCGAAGCGGTCTGAGTAGCGTTCGGCGAACTCTGCGTAGAAGGGCTTGATCTGCGTCGCCATGTCGGCCTCGTAGTCGCCGGAAGGCTCGAACCACGGGCCGATGTGGATCCGCTTGTTGTCCTGGTCGAGGGAGACGAGCAGGATCGGCACTCCGGCGCCGACCGCGATGTGGTAGAAGCCGGTCTTCCACGGCACCACCTTCTTGCGCGAGCCTTCGGGCGACAGGCCGAGAACGAAGCGCTCCCGATGGCGGAACTTCTCGATGGCCTGGGGCACCATGCCGGCGCGGGACGATCGGTCCACCGGAATGCCGCCGATCATGCGCATGAAGGGGTAGCGCACCAGCCAGTCGACACCCAGCCAGGAGAGGCGGATGCCGATGCCCAGCAGGGCGAACATGGCAATGGTGAAGTCCCAGCCGCTGGTGTGTGGCGCGGCGATCGCCAGAAGCTTCTCGCGGTTGGGGATGGCACCATCGACCCGCCAGCCCATGAGTCGCAGGATCGTCCTGCCGAGGGCGCGGGTAAAGCGGTTGCCCTGCTGCGGCAGGCGGTCTCCTACCGCGGGCAGCTGCATGGCGAGGCTCCTGGCATGTTCATCTCAATATAGGCGCAGGCGCCGGCTCGATCAAATCAGGCGGTCGCAGCGCCGCGCCGGGAGTCTCGCGTGAGTGTTCCGCCGGGTGGGGTGTCGCCGGGGAGCACCGCTCTGCGGTAGTGGGGTGGACTAAACTACGACGATGCCGGCATCCGTCCCGCGATTGTCCCGTGAGCTCTGGTTGAGGAGCCTCGCGTACATTCCGATCTTTCTCCTGCTGATCTTTCAGTTTCTGGCCGAGAAGCGCAGTACCGAGAAGCGGATCAGTGTCGGCTTGAAGCCACTGGAGCAAGGGGTCGAGATCCAGGGTGTTCAACCGGGAGGTCCGGCGGAGGAAGCCGGCCTGCGCGATGGTGACGTGGTGCTGTCGATTGCCGGGCGGCCGATCGAGTCGTTGCTCGACTACGACGTGACGGCGGAGACCTTTGCTCGCGGCCAGCCGGTCACCTACGAGGTCCGTCGTGGCGACGAGACGCTGAACCTGACCGTGGTGCCGGGGACGACCATCGACTGGGTGTCTTTCCTGCTCAATCTGCTGCTGGTCCTGGCGTTCTTGTCGATGGGGCTCCTGACCCTCGCTCGGCGCCCCGGCACCCTACCGGCCAACCTGCTGTTCTGGCTGTTCCTGCTCGTTGGCTTCGAGATGGCGCTGCCCCACGGCGCGGTTGGCGCACCGGTGGTGGCGGTGTTGACCAATACCGCCGTCTTGCTGCTCAGCGGTGCGCAATTCGGCACCATGCTCCATCTGGCCTGTTTGATTCCACAGCGCCAGCCCTGGCTACGTTACCGACCCTGGGTGGTGCCGACGCTCTATGCCGTGGGCCTCGGTTTCTGGACTCTGGCGGCAGCCATTTACACCGTGACCATGGTGATGGGGCAAGACGCCATCCCGTGGGCCTTCAATCTCTTCATCCAGTCGCTGCTCGGGCCGGCGATGGTGGTGTGGGCGACGCTCCTGATGGTCTTTCTCAGTATCCCGACCGTGTGCCATCCGACCCGCCAGGGGCGCCGCCAGGCCGGCCTCGTGCTCCTCGGCGCCTTGCCCTGGGCGCTCTACACCTACGTCACCGAAACGCTGAGTTTTCTGGAGATCGACGGGCCAGCTTGGATCGAGACCGGTTGGCTTCTCCGTCTGACCCTGTTGGCGATACCGCTCTCGATCTTCGTCGTTTTGCAGATGCAGTCGGTGATCCAGACCATCCTGCTGATGCGGCTGACCTCCCAACTGCAGGACATCACTTCGATCGAGAAGATCTCGGAGCTGATCAGCCGCGATCTGAACCTCGCCTTCCACACCAAATGCAACTACGTCTTCTTCCGCGAGGAGTCCGGTAGCGATCTGACCTCGGTGCATTCGTCCGGCGCCCGGGTGGGCGTCGACAACATTCCGGAGGGCTTCGAAATCCTGAAGATCGCCGACCGGAGCGGCGAAGCGCTGACCTTTCCCGACGATCTCGAGAGCGAGCTCCCAGGAGCCGAAGTCCGCTGGCTACAGCGCCTGCGGGCCAAGCTCGTCGTGCCGGTGATGAGCACCGAACATCGCCTGATCGGCCTACTGATCCTGGGCGAGAAAGCGTCGGAGGAGCCCTATATCGAGCACGACCTGCAAATCATCCGCTCCCTGGCGGGACAGATCGCCCTGGCCTACGAGAACATCGGTCTCCACGTCCAGGTGCACGAGCAGGACCGGGTGCAGCGCGAGATGTTGGAGCGCTTCGAAGAGCAGGAGATTTTCCTGGTCAAGGAATGTCCGGTGTGCCGCATCTGCTACGACTCGGACGTCGAGAGCTGCCCCGAAGACGGCGGCAAGCTGGCACTCACCTTGCCGGTGGAGCGCACGATCGACGAGCGCTATCGGCTGGATAAGGTCCTGGGCAAGGGCGGTGTTGCGGTGGTCTACCAGGCGTTGGACCTACGCCTCGACCGGACGGTGGCGGTCAAAGTGCTGGCACGCTCGGTCACCGACGCGCCCGAAGCCTCGCGGCGTTTCGTTCGCGAGGCCCAGATCGTTGCCCGCCTGGCGCATCCGCGCATCGTCACCATCCACGATTTCGGCAAGACCCGGCAGGGCTGCGCTTACCTGGTGATGGAGTTTCTCGAAGGTTCGACCCTGGGGCAGATCTCGCGCCGCCACGGATCGCAGGATCCCGAGCAGGCGGCGGAGCTCTTCGATTCCATCCTCGACGGTCTCGCCGCGGCCCACCGGATGGGGGTGGTGCACCGCGATCTGAAGCCAGACAACGTGCTCATCTCCGCCAGCGAGAACGGCGATGGTCGGGCCGAAGCGGTCAAGCTGCTCGACTTCGGGCTGGCCAAATTCCACCCTCACTCCGGCATCGACAACACCAATCTCACCATGCCGGGTTTCGTCATCGGCACGTTGGCCTACATGGCGCCGGAGCAGCTCAACGGCGAAGAGGCCGACGAGCGCTCGGATCTTTTCGCCGTCGGCGTCATGGTTTTCGAGGCGCTGGTCGGCCGCAAGCCGTTCAAAGGTCGCACACCGTCCCAGGTTCTCGCGTCCATGCGTCGTACGCCGGTGGAGATTCCGGGCGAGTCGCCCGCGACCCAGCGCCTACAGGAGGTCCTGGTACGCTGCCTCGAAGAAGATCCTGCCGAGCGCTACCCCTCGGTCGAGGCTTTGCGTGAAGACCTGATCCCCGCGATCCGTTCGGCTCATCGACTCCGATGAGCTAGGAGCCTGGGCCTGTCAGCTTCTGCGGCAACCATGCCTTGACGAGGTCGAGTTGCCCATCCGTAGGAAAGGCGAATCAGGGCTTGATCAAGCGCCATCACCTGACGGCTGGACGACAGTAGGACAGATCAGAGACCTGCTTCGCGTCCCTTGGCCAGGCACTTGAAGGCCAGGAAAACCACGATGATGGCACCGAGAAACCCGCCGAAGATTTCTCCTTGTTGTCCTGGTTTGGCATTCTCGAACTGCCCGCTGCCGATGGCGCCCAGAAAGGCGAAGACCATTCTGACACCGCCCAGGCCGAGCAGGAGAGCGAGGAGGTACCAGAACAACTTCTTTAGCCCGGTGCCGACCCCGGAGCTTCCGCGCGGCGAATTCCTTGGTTGGTGGGTTGCTGGGTTATAGAGATCATCAGGCATAGCAGCGGTCCTCCAGAAAAAAAATCGTGCCGGTGAAGTCCGGCCGGTGGAGTCGGGAAAAGAGGTGACTAGAGCTCGAATGGGCCGACGGACAAGGCGTAGCCCTTACACGAGGCAGTGACCTTCGAGCCTTCGGGGATCGGCCAACCCTCGAGCTTGAGCCAGCCGACATTCATCGATTCGTGCGGATTGAGGGTGGGGATCGAGAATTGCTTGCTCTCACCAGCGGGACTGACGATGTCCAACACCACCTCGTGCAGGTGCTCATCCGAGGTGTTGGTGATGCTGATCACCATACCCTGGCCGACGGCAGATTCCTTCTTGCCGAGCGAGATCGGAGGCTTCAAGGCGCAGCCGGCGAGGGCGAGACAGAGCAGGGTGGCGATCGCCGTGGCGATCCGGCGGGTGGGTGCGTTCGGTGTTTTCATCGGGTCTTCCCATCGTTGTTGGCGGGGGAGCAGACTATCATCGGGCGGAATTTCTGCGCCTTCCGAGCTGTTCCCCTTGCGAGTGCTGCCCGCAGCGCTGAGGAGCGGTGTCACCGCAAGTCCGCTCGCTATCCCATACCCCAAGAAGATTCGTCGACCTGGCGAGAAGTCACCAGGCAGAAGTACCAGGAGATCGCATGTTCTTCGACCCGACCTATATGCTGTACGTCGCCCTGCCGACGATGGTGCTCTCGATGGGTGCCTCGTGGATGACGAAATCTGCTTTCAAGAAATACTCACGCCACCGTGCCTCCACCGGCCTAACCGGCGCGGAAGCGGCACGCCGAATGTTGGACCGCGCTGGCATCCGTGACGTCGAGGTGGTGGCGACACGAGGCTATCTGTCCGACCACTACAACCCGATGAACAAGACTCTGGCGCTGTCTGAGGCGACCTACGCCCAGCCGACCGTGGCGGCGATCGGAGTCGCCTGCCACGAGGCCGGGCATGCCATCCAGCACGCCAAGAGCTATGGACCCCTGTGGTTGCGCTCCACCCTGGTGCCGGTGGCCGGCATCGGCTCCAA
>JBCCGX010000578.1:0-6510 GCA_039029035.1 Acidobacteriota bacterium
GAGTTGGCGAGAAGAGCTAGGCGCGGTCGACCGAGGGATCCCCGGCCCCCTTGTCGGCATCGAAGTCTCGCCACCGGTCGCTGTCTTGGAGTCTGGAGAAGCCCGGCCTTTTGAGGTTCATGGGGTCGATCCGCAGGGGCGCCGTCTGCCAGTACCGGGAGAGGTTCGGTGGACGGCTTCTGGCGGTGGCGCGATCACTGACGCCGGCCTCTTCACAGGCGCCAAGGCAACAGGGCTCTTTGTCGACGCTGTGACAGTCACAGTCGAGGCCGATGGAGCACCGATGGAGGCAACGGCTTCGGTGCTGGTGCGCCGTCGGTCAGAAACGCCGGCAGCGCCGCAGCGGGTGGTACTCGAGCGCTCGCCGGTTCGCCGTTTCGGGCTGTCGCCGCAAGGCCGCTGCTGCGTCCTGCGAGATTTCACCACCGAGGCTCCGGCGGTTGTGGCCGTCGCACCACCTGCCTTGGGAGATCGACCGCACTACACGACGATGCCGTTCGGGGACAGCGAACTACCGATCTTCATCGACGATCTGGGGGATGGCGAGTACCTGGCACGGATCGATCTGGATCGCGATGGCGATCTCGCCGCCGACCCTGTCGAGCGTTGCCGCCACAGGGAATCCTGCGGCCCCTTCGAGGTCGCGACTGGAAGCTCGTCTGGGTTTCGACACGGGTTGATGCTGCGCTACTTCACGTTTCAGATGCAAGGCAACCAGCAGCCTGTTCTATGGGCTACACGGGCCGACGCGCTCGCCGGCGAAATCGTGGGCCAGCCGATCGCCGTGGTTGATGACGACACCGATGGCAGATTCGACGGGGCGGATGATCTTGTCCTGATCGACCTCAATGGCGACGGGGAGCTCAGCGGGTCCTCTGAGCGCTTGCTGCATCACTCACCGCTGTTCCTCGGCGATCGCCCCCTCAGAATTACCGAGGCCGTACCGGGCGAAGCCCTCCAACTCGCAGACGCAGACTACGGTATCTTCCTCGGTCGGACGGTTGATATCCAGAATGGCCGTGCGGTAGCCGGAGCGCGAGTCCGGCTCAGGCCAGGAGAGGCAGAGGCGACCTCCGATACCAACGGCTACTTCGCGCTCGAGGTCCCGGCCGGTCGCTACGACTCGGTCGCGCTTTCGGCGGCAGGTTTCTGGGGCCAGGTCGTTCAGGGCGAGGCGCTGGCCGGTCACTACGCCGCTCCGGACGCGCCAACCGAGCCCCTGAGAATTCTGCTCTCGCCCGGGCCGTGTCCTAGGGGTGCCCGCTGGTGCGGCCAAGAAACTCTGAGTGCCAGCTCGGTAGTGAACTCCCATCTCGATCTCGAAACCGGACTCGTTGGCCCACGTCCCGGTCCTCACGCCGGGCCCCTGGACCTCGCTTGGTCTGCTTCGGGCGGGCTCAAGTTGCAACCGATGCCCGGGGCTCGTCTGGCCCACTTCGGGGTCGTGGACTTCGCGGCCGTGTCCTCGCAGGCGGTGCTGGATGCCGCGACTGGCGAAGCAAGCTACTTCGCTGGCCCGAATTGCGCAGACGCAGGAAAGAAACGAGTGGACGATGGCGTTCTTCGGCCGGGCTCTATTCTGGGCGCTGTCACGGCGGAGGGCAACGTCGCCCGAGTTCGCGTCGAAAAATGCGGTTTCGGGCTGCAGCTCAGTTGGATTGTCGAATGATCGCGGCGCGGCGAGGTTCCGATCCGGTGGTGCGTTCGAGAGCTCCATTAGAATCGATGGGGAAGGTTCCGACCCATGACAGAGCCCGACCAACGGACGGCCGACCGCGGACTACGGCAGCGTGCGAATCGTATTCTGGCCGTCGCTCTCGATTTGGACGGCGGTGAACGCCAGGCGCTGATCGATCGCGAGTGCGGGAGCGATGGACCGTTGCGCGAGCTGGTGCTCAGGCTCCTTGCGCTGTGCGAGGAGCCTGACGATCTGGAGCAGAAGGTCGAAGCGAGCCTGGCCACGGTGCAGGCCGATCTGGAGCGCCGAGCTCTGGGTACCGATCAAGTCGGTCCCTATCGGTTAGTTCGCGAGCTCGGGCGGGGAGGCATGGGCGTGGTGTATCTTGCCCGGCGCGACGACGGCCTGTACGAGCACGATGTGGCGGTGAAGGTGCTGCATCCGGGAAGCGCCGAGCAGGTCGGCCACCGCTTCGCCAAGGAACGCCAGATTCTTGCGGCGCTCGATCACTCCAGCATCGCCCGGCTACTCGACGCCGGATCCACTCCGAACGGCATCCCGTATCTCGTCATGGAGCGGGTCGAGGGTCTGCCGATCGACCGCTTCTGTGCTGAGTGCCGCCAGCCGATCAGCCAGCGGCTCGAGCTGTTTTGCCAGGTCTGCGAGGCGGTGGAGGCGGCTCACCGGAGTCTCGTGATCCACCGGGATCTCAAGCCTTCCAACGTGCTGGTCACCGCCGATGGCAAGCCCAAACTGCTCGATTTCGGGATCGCCAAACTGCTGGAGGAGGATTCCGCGGCAGCGCACCACACCACGGTTCGGATGCTGACCCTCGAATGGGCCAGCCCCGAGCAACTCCTCGGCAAGCCGCAGACGGTGCAGTCGGACGTCTACCAGCTCGGTCTGTTGCTCCACCATCTTTTGACCGGGCGCTTACCCTATTCGTTGACCGGGCTGTCACCCGGCGAGCGCGAAGCCGTGATCTGTGATCGGGAGCTGCCGACTCCTTCCTCTGCGGTCCGCGACTTGCCGGCCGTCGAGCGTACTGCCCTGGCGCACCAACTCGGCCTGGGCCCCAGCCGGGTCGCAGCGGCTCTGGTGGGCGATCTCGATGCGATCGTGCTACAGGCCCTGCGCAAGGAGCCGCGCCAGCGCTATGAGTCGGTCGAGCGGCTGCGCCGTGATATCGAACGGAGCTTGCATCGGCAGCCCGTCTCAGCGCGCCTACCGACCCTGCGCTACCGGGCCAGCCGCTTCCTCCAGCGCCACCGCCTGGCGGTGCTCGCCAGTGCTGTCGCGCTGGTGGCGTTCGTTGCTCTCGGAACATTCTCGGTCCTGCGGATCGCGGCTGAGCGCGACCATGCCCGCCGTGAGGCGGCGCGCGCCGAACAGCGCGAGCAGGAGGCCCGCGCGGCGACGGATTTTCTCGCCGAGCTGCTGAGCAGGGCCAACCCACACCAGCGCGGCCAGGTGGAAGAGCTCACCGTGCGCCAGGCCCTGGATCTGGGTCTGGAACAGCTCGAGACCAAGCTGCGCGACGCACCTCAGGTGCGGGCTCGGGTGCTCCACGTGCTCGCTGAGGTGTTTCAAACCCTCGGTGACTTGCAGCGCAGCATCGAGCTCGGTAACGAAGCGATCGCGCTTTGGGAGAGTGCCGGCCCGGCGGCACGCTCAGATCTGGCTGCCGCCCTGGAGTCGGTGGGCGATGCCCATCAGACTGCGGCTGAAGAGGAGCTTGCTAGACGCAACTTCGAGCGTGCCCTCAAGATTCTCCGTCAGCTCCACCCCGAGGGACATCCGAGAATCTCTGCCCTGCTGTCGGACCTGGCGATCTACCATGATGAAGCCGCGGATCACGTCACGGCAGGGCGTTTGTTCGAAGAGGCTCTCGCTATTCTCGACAAGGTGGACGACGAGGCCTTTCCTGGGCAGAAAGCGTTGCTGCTGAGCAACTTCGGCATCTTCAACAAGAATCTCGCGGTCGATCACGGGGTACCCGGTGCGTTCGAAAAGTCCGAAACCGCGCTGCGCCGCTCTCTGGAAGAGCTCGAGTCCAGGACCGAGCTGAGGTCGCGGGTCCCGGTGACCTATGTCAACCTCGGTAATCTGCAGTTCGAGATGGGGCGGCTCGAAGAGTCCGAAGTATCCCTACGCCAAGCGCTTGCTGGGATCATCGACTGGTTCGGGCCGGACCACCCGCAGGTGGCGCTGGCGCAGAGCAATCTTGGTCGCACCTTGATGGCGCTCGGTCGCCTCGACGAAGCGGACACCGTGCTGCGCAGCGCACTGGCGATCCGAGAGTCGGCTTTCGGCCCGGACCACCCGAGGGTCGGGGTCGTCGTCCAACGTCTCGGCAACTTGCGGTTCGTTCAACAGCGGCCGGTCGACGCTTTGCCGCTACTACAACGGGCGCTCGCGGTCCGCCGGAAGGCTCTTGGAGACGAGCATCCCAAGGTCGGCGACTCTCTGCGCGACCTGGCCCGTTGCCACGCCAAGCTCGGAGAGGTCGCTCAGGCGTCGGAGCTGTATCGCCAAGCGATCGAGGTCTACGTTACCGCCGGGCGGGGCGCCGAAGCCGTCGCGCTGCGCGAGCAGCTCGCCGGCCTGAGGGGCGAGCCTGCGGGCGGCGCTCAGTGAGGCAGGGTTGACTATGCGCTCACCCTCCGCCGCAATTGCCTGGGAGTTTCGCAGTCAGCACCGTTGGGGGCTCGGCGCTCTGGCTCTTTACTTTGGTGCTCTCGTCGCGATTCGGGTCGTGGCGCTCGAGCCGGGACAGCGTAATGCTCTGACCGAGAACCGGCACCTCGGGCTGGTGGTGGTCGTACCGTTGGCCGCGACTTTCACCTACTTTCTAGCGGTGTTCAGCTTCGGCCTGGCCGGGGACCTGGCCGGTCGTCGGTCGATCCATCCTGCCCAACTGTTTATCTTGCCGGTCACGAACGCCGCGTTGGTGAGCTGGCCGATGCTGTACGGCTCGTTCGGCCTGACGTCCCGCAGCATCGATGCCACCGATCAGATGTGGTCCTTCTTCGAAAGACACCACCTCGATGTCAGAAGCCGCCCCAATCCACCCGTATGACCTCATTATCGCTGCGGTCGATCATGGCGAAGAGGAGCGTCTGGCCGTCGGGCGCGAGGGAGAGGTTGCGAGCGAGGTAGGGCATCTGTTTCGGCGGTTGGTAGACGCTGCTGGGCTCGTCCCGATCGAAGGGCCTGAAGGCGATCTCTGTCGGGTTGCGCCGCAGGTAGTAGATGCCGTCGCGGCCGACGACCCAGCTGCCCCAGTCGATGAGGCTGAGGTCGTCGATCAGGCGCTCGGGCTCGCCGCCGGCGAGCGACTGGCGCCAGATGCCCGGCTGGTCGGGGCGCGACAGGAAGAGGGCGCTGCCATCCGCCGATTCGATGGCCAGGAAGGCGCCGTCGCGAGTGATCTGTCGCGCCGGCCCGCCGTCGGCCGGCATCGAGTAGATGTTCCAGGCCCCGCCGCGATCGGAGGTGAAGTAGATCGCCGAGCCGTCGCGGGAGAAGGTCGCGTTGCGCTCGTTACCGGGATCGGCAGTCAGACGTTCGGGACGCTGACTGTCGGCTTCGAGGCGCCAGAGATCGGCGTGGCCGTCGACCGCGGTATCGAAGACCAGAGATTCGCCGTCCGGCGACCAGGCGGGCGACTCCGGCCTGGGGCCGGCCAGATCGGTGCGTTGCAGCAGTTGATCGCCCGTGACGCTACCGGTCCACAGCTCGAGAGTACCGGAGCGGTCGGAGAGGAAGGCGATCGTCGTGCCATCTGGCGATACCAGGGGGTCCCTTTCCGATCGGGTCGAAGCTAGGACCCGTTCGGGCTCGCCGACAGCTTGGCCGGGGGCGATGAGAGGCAGGGCGTAGAGATCCACCACGTCGCGGAAGGTGCGGTAGATCAGGCGCTGGCCGCTGCGGTCGAGGCTCGGCTGGACGATCCAATCGTCGAGGATCGGAAGGCGCTCGGGCTCGCCCCCCTCGAGGTTCGCCCGCCAGAGCACGAAGCGCCCGGCGCGGTTGGAGGAGTAGAGCACTGAACGGCTATCAGCGCTCCACTCCAAGCCCCGCACCTGGCCCCATGGGTCGTCGGTGAGAGATCGGGCACCGGTGCCGTCCGCCGCGGCGACCATGACGTCGTGACGGAAATCGTTCGACCGCCGGCCAAAAGCGATCCAGCGGCCGTCCGGCGAGACCGCGGGGTGGTAGTCGCCCAGGCTGCCCTCGGGCGGCTGAGTGAGGCGATGTCGGTCACCCGTCTCGAGATCGAGGCGAAAGACTCCCCATGGCTCTCCAGGTGCTTCGGTAACGCTCAGCACCAGTGATTGGCCGTCGGGGGAGGCATCGATCGAGCGCAAGTTGCGCGGGCAGTCGGCGAAACGGTTCGGCGAGCCGCCGATTACCGCGATGCGATAGAGGCCGCAAGTCTGTCCGGCCGGCGAGTAGCGGGCGTAAACCAGCGACAGGCCGTCGGGTGCCCAGGCGGGGAGGCGCTCCTCGTCGCCGTGGTCGGTCAGCTGTACGGGCTCGTTGCTGTCGATCTGCTGCAGCCAGAGATCGTAGTCGCTGGTGCTGTCGTAGTCGCCCTCGCCCGGACCTTGCCAGGCGAAGGCCACGTGCTGGCCGTCCGGCGACAGGACCGGATCGAACTGCTTGCCGACGTGGGTGAGCGCCGGGCGAACCTCGGGAAGTGGCCTGGTTGGATCAGTCTCCGAGACGGACGGTGGCGATGGACGCGAGAAGTAGACACCGGCTCCCGCGAGCGCCACCAGTGGCAGGATCCACCCAGCAGCAAGCCGCTGCCCGAAGCTCGAACCTGC
>JBCCGX010000579.1:0-6505 GCA_039029035.1 Acidobacteriota bacterium
GAGCTGTTGATCAGCCTCGACATCGTCCAGGCCAACTTCTCGGTGCTACGCTCTTTCGACAAGGAGGAGGCTTTGGGAGCCTCATGGCGAGATTTTGGCGCCAGGCAAGACCTCGACCCGGCGCTGATCGAGTCGAAGAGCCTCCGCCAGATTCTCTTCGGCAATCTCAATCCGAAGCGCAGCCAGCGCTTGCAGCATGCCTTCATGGCGCGGGTGCGACAAGCCTTGCAGGTCGACTTGGGCGTCGAGGCAGAGGACCTGGCGTTCTCGTCCCACGACGAGTTGGTGCTTTCGACCGCCCGGAGCGACGAGCCAGCGGCGCGCTGCGACGAGATCGGTGATTGGCTCGACCACCAATCTTTCGAGCTGCCGCTCAAGACCTCGATCTTTCGCCTGCGAGCCTTCGAGAAGGGGCGCTACGTCAAGACCGTCTACCGCCTGATCACGGTGGGCGGGACGCCGCGGCTGGAGCGGCGCTATCGGTCGCTCTTCGGCGTGCCTGGCAATCGCTTCTACCTGGAGTTCAAGCGACACGTGCTGGACGAGCCCCTCGACGAGCGCGATCTCTTGTTCTGGAACGACCACCGCCTGGCCCAGTGGGTGGTTCGATGATGGTCCCGTACGACGGTCCTTTGGAGTGGCTTGCCGGGCGTACGATCCTGCTGGCACGCCACGGCTCCCATGCCTATGGCACGTCGACACCTCAGAGCGACATCGATCTCAAAGGCGTCGCCATCGCACCGGCGGCGATCTACCACGGTTTCGCGCAGCGATTCGAGCAGGCCACCACGCGCGAACCCTACGACCTGACGATCTTCGAGGTGCAGAAGTTCTTTCGCCTCGCCGCCGACAGCAACCCGGGCATCGTCGAGGTGCTGTGGGCCGAGGCGGACGACTACCCGCACCTGACACCCCCGGGCGAACGCCTCCTAGAGCACCGCGCCGACTTCCTGTCGCGCAAGGTGCGCTACACGTTCTCGGGCTACGCCCTGAGCCAGCTCAAGCGCATCCGCAGCCACCGTCGCTGGCTGCTCGACCCGCCGACGGGTCCACCGAGTCGCGCCGAGCACGGCTTGCCCGAGCGCACGATCATCCCCAAGGACCAGCTCGCCGCAGCCGAATCAGCAGTGCGCAAGAAGCTCGACCAGTGGAACCTCGATCTCAGCGGCCTCGAGCCCTCGGATCGCGGCCACCTGCTCGAATCGTGGGCCCAGATGCTGGCCGAGATGTCCCTCGCCAGCGACGAGCAGTGGCGAGCCGCGGCCCGCACCGTGGGCTATGACGACAACTTCATCGAGATCTTGGAACGCGAGCGGCGCTACAACAACCTGCGCCAGAACTGGCGCCAGTACAGCCAATGGAAGAAGCTGCGCAACGAAGCGCGAGCCCAGCTCGAAGCCGACTTCGGCTACGACACCAAGCATGCCATGCACCTCGTGCGGCTCATGCGCATGTGCCGCGAGATGCTCACCACCGGACAGGTCCTGGTCCGGCGGCCCGACGCCGAAGAGCTGCTGGCGATCCGTCGCGGCGCCTGGAGCTACGACCAGCTGATCGACTGGGCTGACGGCGAGCAGGCGGCGCTCGAAGAGCTCACCGCCGCCTCGCCACTGCCGCCCGCGCCCGATCGCGAAGCCCTCGACCAGCTCTGCGAGGAGCTGGTGGAGGAGGGGCTGCGGACCTTGCCGGGTTGAGTGTCAACCGAGGTGCGCTGCCTTCACCAGGCATTGAAATGCCTGGCTACTAACTCTCGTCCCGCAGGGACGGACGCCCCGTGGGGGCGTAAGTCCGTAGCCCGGGGTTTCAACCCCGGGTCCTGCGGGCTGTGGACCTTGCTAGGCTGAGATCGGCGCCTTGCCGGGTTGGGCCTACCGGCCTTCCGCCACCCCCGATGCAGCGGACGCCGCCGCCTCGTCTTCCGCTGCCTTGGCCAAGGTCTCCGGCGACGGACTGAGCACGCCGAGCACGTAGCGCTTGGGGTTCAGGTATTGCTTCGCCGCGGCTTGCAGATTCTGGCTGGTGACGCCTTCGACCAGGCTGTCGTAGTCGAGCAGCAGGGCCGGGTCGAGGCCGGTGGTGTAGTAGGTCTGCAGGCCACCGAGCCAGAAGCCGTTCTCTTTGACGCTGGTCTCGCGTTGGCGCCGTTGGATCTCCTGGATGCGCTCGATGTAGGTGTCTTCGACGCCGTTCTTCTGCAGGCTCTCGATCTCGGCGAAGACCGTCTCCACCAGGGAGTCGATCTCGTCTGGTGAGCAGCCGAAGCGGACCGACATGGTGTAGCGCTCCAGCGGCCGCCAGGCGATGTTGCCGGACACCCGGGCACCGTAGGTGGCGCCGAGGTCTTCGCGCAGAATCTCGCGCAGACGGATCTGCAGGGCGCGGGCCAGGCTCGACATCTGGTGCTGGTTCTCGCGCGTCCAGCGCGCCTCGCCGGAGAAGATGAGCTGCACCTGGGCCTTGGGCTCGAGGCCTTCCTCGACCTTGAACTCGACCACGCCGTCCGGCCGCTCGACGCCGATGTCGCGCCACTTCTCGTGTCGGCGCGTCGAAGGCAGGCTGGCGAGGTAGGTCTCGACCAGAGGCTTGAGGGTCTCGGGCTCGAAGTTGCCGACGAAGATGAAGGTGAAATCCGATGTGTCGGCGAACCGGTTACGGTAGATCTCGAGCGCCTTTTCGGGGTCGATCTGCCCGAGGGAATCTTCGGACAGGGGCTTGCGCCGACGATGGCCTTGGGTGAGGGTCTCACTGAGCTTGTCGCCGAAGATCGCCGCCGGGTTCTTGCGCCGGTTCTGCACCAGGATGCGGAGCTTGGCGATTAACGAGTCGAAGGCCTTCTGCTCGAGCCGCGGCTCGGTGAGACGCAGGTAGAGCAGTTGGAACATGGTCTCGATGTCCTGCGGCGAGGCGAAGGCGTTGATGCCCTCTTCGAGCTCGTTGATGTAGGCCTGGGCGCCGGCGATTTTGCCGGTCAGGGCCTTGCCGAGCTCGATCTGACTGAAGGCGCCGAGGCCGCTCTCGCCGAGGATCGAGGTAGCGAAGACCGCGGTGGTGTGGTCCTGGTCGTCGACCAACGAGTGGCCGCCGGGGCTGAAGCCCGAGACCGCGATCTGATCGTTCTGGAAGTCGGTCGGCTTGAGCACCACCTCGATACCGTTCGACAGGCGCCACTCGGTGATGCCGAGCTCAGCCACCTGGCTCTCGCTGGCGATCTTGCCAGGAGTGGGGATCTCGGCCAGCAGCGGAGCGTCGAGCACGCGATCGACAAAGGGGTCGATCTGGCGCTCGCCGATGCCGTCGAAGACTGCCAGGATGGCCTCTTCCGTCGGCAAGGCGAGTTCGTCCTTTTCCGGCTGGTTGACGACGATCACCCGATTCTCGTCGGTGATCCATTCCTGCGCCAGGCGGTTGACCTCGTCGAGCTCGATGGTCGGCAGGAAGCGCCGCACGAGCTCGAGCTCGACCTCGATCCCGGGCGTCGGCTCGCCCTCCAGGAAGGCGCGCACCAGCTCGTCGGCCAGGGGCGCCGAGCGCACCTTGTCGCGCTCACGATTGGTCTGGTCATAGCTCCGCTCGAGGTTGGTCTTGGCGCGGTCGAGCTCGCTCTGGGTGAAGCCGTGACGGTCGACCCGCTCGACCTCGGTGAGCAGGGTTTCGAGGCCGGAGAGGACCTCGCCGTCGCGCACCCGCGCCTGTTGCGAGAAGACGCTGGAGGAGCGTACGAAAGCGCTCATCGAGGAGAAGCCGTAGAGGAAGGGGGGCTCGGCTTCCTGAGTGAGCTCGGACAGGCGATCGTTGAGCATGCCGTGGTAGAGCGATTGCACGATCGAGGCGCGATAGTCGCGGAAGCGCCCCTGGGGCTCGGCCGGATGCTTGTAATGCACCGCCACGCTGGAGCGCGACAGCTCGCTGTCGGAAGCGATGGAGAACAGGGTCTCGGCGTGCCCCGGCACCTCGAAGTCGGGCCGCGGCCGCGGGTTCTCTCGTGCGGGAATCTTGGCGAAAAGCTGTTCGAGCTGGGCTTGCATGGCGTCGGCATCGAAGTCGCCCACCGCCACGACCGCCATCAGGTCGGGCCGGTACCAGTCGTGGTAGAAGCGCCGCAGGGCGTCGTGGGTACCGTTCTCGAGCGAGTCGCGGGTGCCGATCGGCAGGCGTACGGCGTATTGCGAGTCCTTGAAAAGGATCGGCAACTGTTGATCCCGCAAGCGCGCGCCGGCACCGCGGCCCTGGCGCCATTCCTCGATCACCACGCCGCGCTCCTTGTCGATCTCTTCTGCATCGAAGCTCACCGCGTGGGCCCAATCGACCAGGATCTGCAGCGACTTCTCGACGATCGCCGGGTCGTCGGTCGGGACCTTGAGCATGTAGACCGTCTCGTCGAAGCTGGTGTAGGCGTTGAGGTCGGGGCCGAAGGAGAGGCCGATCGACTCCAGGTAATCGACGATCTCCTGCTTCTCGAAATTTTCCGTGCCGTTGAACGCCATGTGCTCGACGAAGTGGGCCATGCCACGCTGGTCTTCGTCTTCGAGCACCGAGCCGGCGTTGACCACCAGGCGGAGCTCGGCGCGCTTCTCCGGCTTGCGGTGGGTACGGATGTAGTAGGTCAGGCCGTTGTCGAAGCGACCGGAGCGGATCCCGGGGGTGGGTGGGATGGGCTCGTCGAGCGGACCGGCAGCGACGCGGCGGGCCTGTTCCGGCGTGATCTCTTCGACGATCTCCGGCGCGGCCGGTGGCGGCTTGACCTCGGGCGCGGCCAGCGGTGTTGCAGCAGTGGCTGGCGAGCTGCTGGTCGCGGGGCCCGAGGCTGGCTTCTGGGCGACCTGGATGGGGGTGCAGGCGGTGAGGAGGAGGAGGGTGGGGGCGAGCAAGGCTCGAATCAAAGTACTCATGTTGCCGATTCTAGCGACAGCTCGGGGTGCCTGGGGAAGGATTCGACCAAGCCCCGCGGCGTTTCGGCCCAGCCGGCCTGTGAAGACAGCTTGTGCACGAACCTGTGTCGGCGCCGCGTCAGGCCGTCCTAGTCGCGCCGGCCGCGGGTCTTGTCGGTCCACGAGTCGTACAGACCAAAGGCCTTCATATCGGTGCCCATGCCGGTGGAGTCGACCAACTCTTGGATCTCGGCGCGGTTCTGCCGTTGCCAGTCGACCTCCATCTCGGCAAAGCCGTAGGTCACTGCGGCGACGATAGCGGCGTTGAGCCGCAGCTGCTTCTGGTCCACCTTGTCGAAGGTGTCGGAGCGGGCATGGTAGTTGGGTCCGTAGTTGGCCGAGACCTGATTGCCCACCAGGTTGCCCACACCGTGCACCATGAAGTCGTAGTTGTCGGTGCCGACGATCGGTACATCGACGTTGACGAACGGGCCGAGACCGGCCACCGGCTGCAAAGCCTGCTCGACGGCGGCCAGGATCTCCGGCCGACCGCCGGTGAAGAAGCCCGCCATGCGGCCGCTGCCGATGTCGATCGAGGCCGCCAGCACGTGCTGGTCGAGCTCGGTCTGGTGGGCTTCGACATAACCCCGCGAGCCGCCGAAGCCTTGTTCTTCACCGTTCCACAGGGCGAAGCGGATCGTGCGCCGGGGCACGATGCCGAGGCGCTGCATCTGGCGCGCGATGTCGATCAGCATCGCCACGTTGCAGCCGTTGTCCAAAGCACCGGTGCCGAGACCCCAGGAATCGATGTGGGCGCCGATTACGACGATCTCCTCGGGCTCGGCCGACCCCTTGATCTCGCCGATCGGGTTGTAGCTCTCGTAGGGACCGCCGGACTCGACCTCGACCTCGGCGGTGAGCGTCAGGGCGGTGCCGCCGCGCAGCAGGCGCAGGGCGCGCCGCGCGCCGTTGCGCTCCATCGCCAGGACGGGATGCTGGTTGGCCGGGCCGAGGGCGGCATTGTGGCGGTGCAGGATGTCGCGCGAGCGCGAGCCCATGTAGATCACCCCGGCGACGCCGGCGGCGAAGGCCCGCGGCTCGATCGCCGCGTTGCCGCGATACTCCTTGAACAGGCCGGCGAGGTCGACCAGCTCCTCGGTCTCGATGAGCACGACCGTCCCCTTGGCTTTGGCACCCAGGCGGGCGAAGTCCTCCTCGGTGCCGTGCCCGCCATCGACCAACGGCGCTTGCAGGCTCACCGTGCCGGTGGAGAAGGGCATCGCGGCAATCGCCGGGCTGAACGCCACGCCCTTACCGCGCACCTCCACCGTCGCCGCACCACCGAGCCACAGGGCCGGCATCTGGAAGGCCTCCTTGCGCGCTGTCACCCCGGCCTGGCGGAACTTCTCCAGGCTCCAATCCACCGACCGCAAGTTGGCCTCCGAGCCCGTCGGCCGGCCGCCGATGGTGTCGGTGAGCTCAAGCAGGTCGTCGATCATTGGCATCGGCCCGAGCAACGCCGCGACCAGGCGTTCGACGTCGCCGTCGGCGGCATACGATGGGCCAGGCACGACCAAGGTGGTGACGACCACAGCCACGGTCAGCAGAGCAGCGAACCGTCGGCGTGCTGCGGGGAA
>JBCCGX010000580.1:0-6505 GCA_039029035.1 Acidobacteriota bacterium
CGGTCTTCAGCTTGGAGGCCTCGGTTGCCCTGTCGAGAGGGCTCAGGAGCCTCGGCTTGAGTCAAAAAGAGGGCGAGCGGGAGTCGAGCGAGCCTTGTGCGCCCCGATTCCGGGCCTGTCTCCTACTAAATGTCTGACACTAAAAAAGCCTGGGTTCGGCGTGCTCCACAGCGAAGCCGAGCGCATCTTGCCCTGGTGCGACTTGGGCGTCGAGCGGAGCGCCGATCAAAGCCTGCGGGAAAGCCGCGGCATGGCGCGCGCGGCCACCGGCGATCTTGCCGGCGCGCTGCGAGATTTCGAGCACCTCAAGGGCCGGGCCGACGACGGGTACGGCGCCGAGCTCGACCGATGGAGCGCGCTGCTCAGGGAAGGGATCAATCCGTTCACGCCGGAGCTGATTCGGAGTCTCGCTGGGGAGTGAGCCGCAAGGCTCGCAGCGCGGCGTCCACGATCAACCGCAGCAGGCTGACGTGGCCGCCGCCGCTCGCACGGCGCTGGTGGCGAGCTTGAGTCCCCTTCAGAATCCGCCGCCGCCACCGCAATTCACCGCGAAACCGCGGCAATTGGAGATCAGGGCCGCGCAGCCCGAGGAGATGCAAGTCCCGGCGCCGCCGACGATGTAGCAGTTGTACGTCGGCCCCGTCGCTTCAAAGGCGTAGTTCTGCCCCGGCGGGCAATAGGAGCCGCTTTCCTGGAGGTCGAAGCAGGCGTAATAACAGCCGCCTGACGCGGATTGGGGCGCGATAGCTGAGCTCGCCGGGGCATCGACCATCCAATCGGGCTTCAGCTGATCGAAAAAGTCGGCAACAGCGGCCAGGTCTTGCGGCTCCATCGTGCCGACGGCGGGGAGATTCGCCTGGCCGAGCTCGACGAAGCTCGCGGCCGCCACCATCAGCCTTTCCGGAGCGACGACTTCCGCTGCCGAAAGATGATTCGATTCTCCCCCGAGCTCACCCGCGAAGCACAACGGTGTAACGGCCAAGACAACCGACAGGATACTGACACGGCGTAGGATGCGCATCTTGGAACTCCTTTTCGAGGATGTTGTCGCGGAGTCTCCGGACGTACCTCGCGGGGTACGCGCTCTTCCGACCGAACGTCTCGGTCGGATCCCGAGCTGTAGGAGGAGCGGCCCGCGTTTCGGTCCATCCTTTAGGAGGCAGCCACCGATGTCAAGATTTATTGCACAGTAAATTTAACCCCAAGCGACCCGAGCTCATCCACTTCGGCAGAGACGCGAACCCGCAACACCACCCATCAGCTGGATACAGCGAAGGCCGCTCTCGCCGCCCGCGCCACGGCCTCGGCCTCCGGCGTCCCGATGAGATCCATGGGCCTCTTACCGAGCTCGGGCTCGACGGTGCTCCACCATTCGGCAATACCCCAGGAGGTGTGGCGTCGGCTGACCAGCTGGTTGGCTTTGCGCACCTGCGGGTCGATCCGCGACCGGGCGGCGTCGATCTGAAAGGAGGGATAGAAGTAGCGTCGGCGCTTGCGGGTGCCGCCGGGCAATCCGAGCAGCACCCAGGCATGGCGCAGGCGTCCGATCTCGGTGACGTCGACGCCGAGCCGTTCCGCCGTTTCCGAGGCCAGCAGGAGCTCGCCGTCCCATCTCGACGTGACCTTCTTCGGGATCGAGCTCTCTTGTGCCGCGGCGGCGCGGGCGCCGGGGTCAACGACCTGTGGGTCGATCGGACCGACGAGTGCCTCGACCAGCCTGCGGCAGTGGTCACGGCCCGCCGCGGTGAGCCGGTAGCGCTTACCACGGCGCTTACCGAAGCCTTCGACCAGATCATCGTAGCCGGCGAGCAGCCGGTCGGCGCGCTCGAAGCTGGCGCCGGAGGCACGGGCGACGCCGGTCATACCGGGGGCATGGACCCACTCGCGGTTCTGCACCGCCAATAGACCATAGAGCGCCAGTAGGAGCGTGTCGGCGGCTCGGCCGGGGCGCTTGCGAAGGCGCAGACGCCCCTTGTCGTCGACTCTGTAGAGCTGCTGCAGTCGCTCGGCTTCGGACA
Organism: Acidobacteriota bacterium; assembly: GCA_039029035.1. Taxonomy (GTDB): domain Bacteria; phylum Acidobacteriota; class Thermoanaerobaculia; order Multivoradales; family J023; genus JAAELT01. The sequence continues at coordinate 2,019 of JBCCGX010000580.1, forward strand.
CTCCCGACGGCACAGTGGGATACACGGCAGCCGGTTCCGCTGTGCCCGGTTCCGCTGTGGCCGGTTCCGCAGGATCCGGGTCCGCTGCGGCCGATCGCGTGGTCTTCGCCGCCCCATCGGGTGGGGAACCTAACCCCGGTGCCCCTGCCACTTGCGGGGGTGGCGTGATCCCTACCTCGACGCCCGCCGGTGCATCCCGCAAGACCCGGTCGACGATGTGCTCGAGCTGCGCCTCGACCGCCTCACGCTCCGCTTCGTAGCGGACTTCCGTGTCCCCTGATTTGAAGGTCAGAATCGCTCGCTTCACCGCCATGCCTTTTCTCCTCGCGGTTGTCCTATACACAAGCTGCAGTGACCTAAAACTAGCCTATTCGATATCTAACCGCAATCTATTGGAACCAATAAGCAACCAAACCTATCCCGAATGCTCCCCATTCGATCCAATGACATGTGATCTCGAAATCTATAGACCCTCATTGGTTCTATTCAACAAGAATAACGAATCCTATAGCAGATCATTGGTTCCAATGCCCAAGAATCAGAAACAGGATAGAGACTGATTCGTTCCAATGACAGGCCATCCGTGTCCCGATAGCTGCTCATTGGTTCCATTCCTCCGCCTACACAGGTGTCACCGTGGCTAATACGGCCTCTTGCAAGGCCTGCAGACATCGGATGGAAGTGTTCCCAACCGCCCCTTTACTTGGCGGATTTCGTCTCCCATGGCGCGCCGATCGGTGCGAGGCTGGAAGACCACCTCTCGCGGCATCGATCGAAGGCCGCTCGCTCGACCGGCTTCAGCCCTTCTGCCGCCGAGCCTTCCACGCCTCCACCTGTCGGCGGAACTGCTCCCCGACCCAGGCCTCGCCGAAGAGCTCACGCTCGCGCTGCTCGGCAGCGGAAGCTCCATCGTGCTCGTAGACCCGCGCCAGCTCGAGGAAGGCGGCGACGGAGCGGCGGGAGTTGGCGGCGATCTGCTGTGCCAGGCTCAGAGCTTCGTCCATCAATCGTTCGCCTTCGTCGACGATGTGATCGACCAGCCCGAGCCGCTGCGCCTCGCCGGCCTCGATGGTCTTCGCGGTCAACAGCAGCTCCAGAGCCTTGGCACGCCCGAGGAGACGGAAGACCCGCGCTCCCCCACCCCAGCCGGTGACGATGCCCATCGCCGCTTGCCGGAAGCTGAAGCGAGCCGTCGCCACGGCGAGGCGTAGATGGCAGGCGACGAGGATCTCGCAACCGCCGCCCAGGGTGTTGCCGTTGACCGCCGCGATCACCGGTCGCGGGCCGTCGGCCAGGCGGCGCAGGAGGGCCTGCATCCTGTGCGACATCGCCTCCCCCGCGGCCTGGGATTCGAGACTGGCGAAGTACTTCAGGTCGCCGCCGGCGCAGAAGGTCTGCTCGCCGGCACCGGTGAGGATCAGCGCGCGAACCTCGGGCATCTCCTCGATGCGATCGAGGATCGCCTCCAAGCCGGCCATCACCGCGTCGTTGACCGCGTTGTGCACCTCGGGTCGGTTCAAGCGGATGATGCCGACACCATCGTCGACCTCGAAAGTGACGACCTCTTTCATGGCGCCTCACTGCCGGAAGTCCCGAGCACCGTCTCGACCCAATGGCGAGCCCGGCGACCGGTGAAGTGCTCGATCTGATGCCGGCAGCTGAAGCCACAGGCAACGATCTCGCCCTCACCCTCGAGCTGGCGGATGGCGGGAAAGAGCCGATCCTCACCGATGCGGCGCGACAGCTCGTAGTGCTCGCGCTCATAGCCGAAGGCTCCCGCCATGCCGCAGCAGCCGGAGTCGACCTCGGTGACCTCCAGCCCAGGGACCTCTCCCATCAGTCGCTGCATCGCCGCGGTGCCGAAGAGGGCTTTCTGGTGGCAGTGGCCGTGGATGAGGATCTTTTCTGTTCCCTGCCGACCGACGAATCGCCCCTCCAGCCGGCCTTCGGCCCTCTCACGATCGAGGAAGACGTCGATCATCGAGACCCCGGCCCCTACGCGCTCAGCCAGCTCGGCGTCGTCCATCAGATCCGGCAGGTCGTCGGTCAGGGCCGAGGCACAGCTCGGCTCGCACACCACCACCGGGACCCCGCGGCGCACGAACTCGTCGAGACCGCGCAGGGTCGCCTCGCCGTCGCGCTGCGCGGCGCGCAGGAAGCCATGGGAGAGGCGTGGACGCTGGCAGCAGCCGACTTCCGCCAACTCCACCTCGTAGCCGCAGGATTCGAGCAACTCGACCGCCGCCAGGCCGATGTGGGGCTCATGGTGGTTGATGTAGGTGTCGGCAAAGAGGGCCACTTTTGGCCGGTCGCCACCGCCCGTTCGATTTCGGCGAGCGAGCTGGCTCGCCAAAGGCTCGCGAGCGTAGGTCGGCAAAGTGCGCGCGGCATGGATCCCGGCCGTGGCCTGCAGGAGGCGGCGAACAGGTCGCGAGCGCTGCAACGCATTCCACAGCGGCGCCCAGCCACCGCCCAGGGTGCTAGCCGCTTCGGCCGAGCGGCGCACCAGGCGATCCCGCAGGGTGACACCGTGGCGGTCGAACTGCTGCTGCATCACCTCGCTCTTCAGCTTCGCCATGTCGACGTTGGACGGACACTCCGCCTTGCAGGCCTTGCACGACAGGCAGAGCTCGAGGACCTCCTGTAGACGCGGGTTGGTCAGCCCGGCAGTCCCCAGCTGACCGGACATCGCCAGGCGCAGGGCGTTGGCACGACCACGGGTGGAGTGCTCCTCGTCGCGGGTGGCGATGTAGCTCGGGCACATGGTGCCACCGAGGGTCTTGCGGCATTGGCCGACACCGCTGCACATCTCCACCGCTGCCTGGAAGCTGCCGTCTGCGCGGTATTGGTAGAGGGTCGGCTCGGGCGGTGCCTGGTAGCCGGCGCCGAAGCGCAGGTTGTGGTCCATCGGTGGCGCCTCGACGATCTTGCCCGGGTTCATCAACCCCTGGGGATCGAACAGGGCCTTGACCTCCTGCAACGCACGGTAGATCTGCGGGCCAAAGAAGCGCGCGTTGAACGGGCTGCGCACCAGGCCGTCGCCGTGCTCGCCGGACCAGGCGCCGCCGTAATGCTGCACCAGCTGGAAAGTGCGCTCGGCGATCTGCTGCATCTTGTCGATATCGCCCTGCTGCCTGAGATCGAGAATCGGCCGCAGGTGGATCACCCCGACGCTGGCGTGGGCGTACATCGCGACCTCGACCTCGACCTCGCGGCAGATCGCCAGCACCCGATCGACATACTCGGGTAGGTCCGCGATGGGGATGGCAGCGTCTTCGATGAACGGCAGCGGCTTGCGATCGCCCTTCATGCCCAGCATCAGACCTAGGCCATTCTTACGCACCGTCCACACCTTGGCCTGGCCGCCGGCATCGAGGAAAAGCGGATAGGCGAAGCCCAGGTCCTGGGCTGCCAACGCCTCTTGCATGGCGCATGGCCGCGCCTCGACATCCTCCGCCGTCTCGCCGTAGAACTCGACGATCAAGACCGCCCCCGGATCGCCCTCCAAGAAATCGCACAGGGGTGCCGTCTTCAGATTCTTGCGCGCCAGCTCCAGGATGGTGTGATCGAGGATCTCGACCGCCGAAGGAGTGAAGGGCAAGATGTGCTCGACCGCCCGAATCGCCTCCAGCACGTCACTGAAATGGGCGACGCAGACCGAGGTGTGCGCCGGCAGGGGTTGCAGCCGCAGGGTCGCCGCCAGGGTCAACCCCAGGGTCCCCTCACTGCCGACCAGGATCTTGGCCGGGTTCCAGCCCTCGCCCTCTAGCAGCTCGTCCAGAGGATAGCCGCCAACCCGGCGCATGACCTTGGGGTAGCGCGCCGCGATCTCGTCGCGATTCGCCTCGACGAGGCGCCGCAGGCCGTGCACGATCTCCTCCCGGCGATCGCCTTCCGAGGGCGCTGCAGCCCCCGTCGGATCCATCTCGCCGAGCTCGATCACGCTGCCATCGGCCAGCAGCACCTCGAGCGCCAGCACGTGGTCGACCGTCTTACCGAAGAGGATGCTCTTGGTGCCCGACGAGTTGTTGCCGATCATGCCGCCGACATTGGCCCGGCTAGCCGTCGCCGGATCGGGGGCGAAGTGCAGCCCATGCTCGGCCACCGCGGCGTTGAGCTCGTCGCGCACCAAGCCGGGCTCCACCCGCACCCAGCGCCCCTCGACGTCGAGCTTGAGGATCCGGTTCATGTGCTTCGAGAAGTCGAGGACCAGCGACGCCCCCACCGTCTGCCCGGCGAGGCTGGTACCACCGCCGCGCGGCAGGATCGAAACCTCGTGGCGGGCCGCGATCTCGACCGCGGCCTTGACGTCATCACGATCGCGCGGCACGACGACGGCGACGGGTTGGATCTGGTAGTTGCTCGCGTCGGTGGCGTAGATGCCACGGGTGACGTCGTCGAAGAAGACGTCGCCGCGGATGGCGTGGCGTAGATCCTGCTCGAGGGCGGGTCGGTTCATTCGCTCGTCATCCTAACCGAGCCGCTGC
>JBCCGX010000581.1:0-6494 GCA_039029035.1 Acidobacteriota bacterium
CGCCTTACGGTCGAGCTCCGCATCGGCAGCTCGCGCAGACGACAATCCAGCGCTGCCGGATTTCGCCTCCGTTCGGTGATTAGAGGAGCCTTTTGCCGACTGTTCAGGTGTCTCGTCCATCGTACCGTCCAATCCCGGAGCCTACACTATACTCCCCGCCGCATGTGGTTCCGACGGATAGGTTGGCTCCTCTATCAGCTCCTGGCGACACTCGTGTTGTTGGCCGCCGCACCGGTCTTGCTGGCCGGGCGCGGGCGTCACTATCTGGCGACGCTGCGCGGTCGTCTGGGCTACCTCGACGCGGCCGATGCGCCGCCCTCGCACCCGACCGGCGGGGTTTGGGTGCATGCGGTATCGGTTGGCGAAGTCGGGGTGGCGGCCACCCTGATCGCTCGTCTGCCGCAGGATCTGCCGTTGGTCGTCACCACGGTGACGCCGACCGGCCAGGCGCGGGCGCGGGAGCTGTTTCTCGGGTCTTCGGGAGACCGTGCCGTCGCCTACCTGCCCTTCGACGTGGGGTTTGCCGTTCGCCGCTTCTTTCGCCGTTTCAAACCCTCCTTGTTGATTCTGGTGGAGGGTGACTATTGGCCTCTGATCTTGGAGACAGCCCAGCGCCACGAGATCCCCGTGGCCGTCGTCAATGGCCGAGTGGGGGAGCGATCGTCCCGCCACCTGCGCCTCTTGCCACGCTTGAGTCGGCATCTGTTCTTCGATGCGGTGCATCGCTTCGCGGTGCAGACCGAGATCGACCGCCAGCGCCTGCTCGCCGCCGGAGCCGAGGGCGAGCGCATCCACGTCGTCGGCAACCTCAAGTTCGACTCCACCCAGCCCCTGGTCAAGCCAGACCTCGAAGCCCTCATCCGTCGGCTGGCTGGCGGTCGGCCAATCATTCTGGCCGGCTCGACGATGCTCGGCGAGGACGAGATCCTGCTCGACGCGCTCCTGTGCCTCGAGCCGGGCCGGCCCCACCTCCCGAACCGGCCCCTCTTGTTGATCGCACCCCGCCATCCCGAGCGCTTCGATGCCGTCGCCCGGCTGGCGCGCGACCGCTCACTCACCTGTTTGCGACGCAGCTCGGTCGACCTGTCGAGCCCAGAGGGCACAGCTTCGACCTCGGATCCCCACGATGGGGACGGCGAAGCGGCGGACGTGGTGCTGCTCGACACCCTGGGTGAGCTGGCTTCCCTCTACCGAATCGCCGACATCGCCTTCATCGGCGGTACACTGGTGCCGACCGGCGGCCACAATCCGCTCGAGCCGGCCCAATTTGCCGTACCGACCGTCGTCGGACCTTCGATGGAAAACTTTCGCGAGATGGCAGAGCATTTCGATCGCGCCGACGCCTGGTGCCGAGTCGCTGACGGCGAGAAGCTGGCGGAGCTCTGGGAACAATGGCTGGGCGATCCGCCGGCCGCTCGCCGTGTCGGCCAGCGGGCGGCCGAGCTGTTGCAGGCGAATCGCGGCGCGATCGATCGCACCCTCGCCGTGCTCGACCCATGGCTGCCGACCACCCAGCCCTCGTGAGCCTGACGATCCGATGACCTCCTTTGCAGCGCCTAAACCTTCCTGGTCACCGTGGCAACGTCTCTACGGCGGCGCCCACCGGCTGCGCTACGCCTGGTTCAGTCGCCGCGCGCGGCGTCTGCCGCGGCCGGTGATCAGCATCGGCAACTTGCATTGGGGTGGCGGCGGTAAGACCCCACTGGCGGCGGCCGTCGCCGCTCACCTGCGCGACGCCGGTCTGGCGGTGACGATTCTCTCCCGCGGTTACGGCAGCAAGGGGCGAGGTGTCCGCATGCTGAGCCGGGGCGAAGGGCCGCTGCTCGGTCCGAAGCTCGCCGGCGACGAGCCGGTCCTGCTGGCGGGGCAGCTGCCCGGAGTCTCGGTCGTGGTCTGCCCCGATCGCTACCTTGCCGGACGCCATGCTTTGGAACGACTCGACGCGCCACCCGAGGTCTTCGTGCTCGATGACGGCTTCTCGCATTTGGCTCTCCATCGCGACCTCGATCTGCTGGCTTTTCCGGCCGCCGACCCGTTTGCCCGAGGCCGTCTCGCTCCCGGCGGCAGGCTGCGCGAGCCGTTGAGCTCCGCGGCCCGTGCCGATGCTGTCGTGCTGACCGGCGTGGGCGATGACTCACCTACGGGCCAGCAACTGGCCGCGGCCTTGGAGCCCTACGGCTTCGATGGTCCGGGCTTCGTCTCCCACACGCGCAGCGGTGAGCCGCAACTCGCCACCCCCGGCGAGGTGCAACCGGGCTGTCGAGTCGTCGTCGTGTCCGGCATCGCCCGACCGGAGCCCTTCCTTGCCGGGATCCGTAAGAGCGGCTTCGAGGTCGTCGAGCATCTCGACTTCTCGGACCACCACGCCTATCCGCCAGCCAGCATCGAGATGATCGTCGATACCTTCCAGCTGCACCAAGCGGACCTGGTGCTCACCACCGGCAAGGATCGGGTGAAGCTCCAGGGCCACCTGGAGATCCCGGTCGCCGAGATCCCCATTCGAGCCGAGCCCGAAGAGCGTTTCTTCGACTGGCTGGATCAACGCTTGGCAGCCCTGCGAATCCACTAGCGTCGCTTCTCTCGAGCCGACTGGCCAGAGCTTTCCCTAGCGGGTCGGCCGACTGCCCCCGACGATTCGACCGATCGGTCGAATCGCGGTGAGCCGTTGCGCGGACCAATGCAGTCGCTACCATCGATCGACATGAGGAGCTGCTCTCGATTGGAGAAAATCGCCGCGCTGCTGGAGCTGATCGGCTCCCAGCGCCCCGAGCTGCTGGACTTTCAGATCGAAGCCATCACCAGTCGCTGGCACGGACTGCCGCTGCCTGAGCTAGCCGACGCCTTCGGCACCCACCCCAACCAGCTCAGCCGCACCGTGCTCGAAGCCTGCCAGGACCTCGATCGCCTGGAGAAGACGAAGGAGGCTTGGCAAGATCCCGCAGTGCTGCTCGAGCGCCCCAACCTCGCAGCCCTGCAGCTCCTTTGCCAGGCACGCCTCGGCAGAGTCCCCAAGATCAGTCACCGAAGACGGCTCGCCGCCATTCGGCGCCGACTCACCAAGGCCCAGGAGCTGGCCCGCGTCCGCGGCCTGATCGAAGACTTCATCGGTGGCGGCACCCGACCCACCGGGCCGATGCCCGAGCCTGGCAACACCCCGCTGCGAAGGTCGAGCCGGCGGCGCCGAGCCCTCGGTTGACGCGAGTCCAGGCCCTCGGCAGGACGCCAGGCCGAGTCTTCGGTCGAGATTGGCCCCAAAAACGAAGAGCCCGCGCTGGGCGCGGGCTCTCGAGGGCGGCCCGCGGTCCTCACGGACTCAGGCCTGGCGCTGGCGGGGCGGTGCTCAGTTGACCGCGACAGCCCGCGGTCTGGGTGCCGGCTTGGCCGCCGGAGTCGCCGCTTCGACGTCGAAGCCCTCGAAGAGCTCCTCGAGCCACAGCTGACGGCCGGCCAGCACACCCTGGGCGACCTTGTACTTCCGCACATCGTCGTTCGACCAGAGGTCGGCGAAGAGGCGCTTGATCTTGCGCCGCGCCTGGCGACAGAAGAGATCGGCCAGCTCGGCGGCTTCGCGCGCCTTGGGATGGGCCTTGCGGTGCATCGCGTTGGCTCGGCTGATGGTGGCCGCCATGGCGAAGAGCTCGTTGGCGATATCCACCACCCGGAACAAGAAGCCTTGCTTGTTCTGCATCCGGGCCTGATGCACCATCATGCCGTGGAAGATCTCCCGCGACAGCTTGCGGGTCGTACGGTCGACGTAGCGTAGGTGGCCGGCGAAGGGGCCGAACTCCGAGAACGTCCGCACCCGGCCGAACCACCGCGAGGGGTACCAGGAGGCGTAGAAGGCCGCGATCTTGGGCAGCTCCTGCAGCTTCTCGGCCGAGCTCTTCTCGGGATCGATCATCGCACCAGCGACTTGCAGGTGCTTGTCGACCGCCTCGCGAGCCATGAACAGGTGCATGATCTCGCTCGAACCCTCGAAGATCTTGTTGATCCGGTAGTCGCGCATCAAGCGCTCGACCGCCACCGGCTTCTCGCCGCGGGCGCGCAGGGAGCCGTAGGTCTCGTAACCCCGGCCGCCGCGGATCTGCATCGTGTCGTCGACGATCTCCCACGTACGGCAAGAGTTCCACTCTTTGGCCGCCGCCGCTTCCAGCCGGATATCGAAGTTGCCGCGATTGGACATCTCTGTCGCCAGCTTGACCACCGACTCCATAGCGAAGGTCACCGAAGCCATATCGGCGATCTTGTGCGCGATCGCCTCGTGCTTGCCGACCGGCTTGCCCCATTGGACACGCTGCGCCGCCCACTCGCGGCAGATCTTGAGCGCGTGCTTGGCCGCGCCGACGGAGCCGTTGGGGATCGACAGCCGGCCATCGTTGAGGGTCGTCAGGGCGATCTTCAGGCCACGACCTTCGCGGCCGATGAGATTTTCCTTCGGCACCCGCACGTTACGGAAGCTGATGACACCGTTGGCCAGAGCCCGCAAGCCCATGAAGTGGCAGCGATGCTCGACCTGCACCCCTTCCCAATCGGTTTCGACGACGAAAGCACTGATCGCCTTCGTTTCGATATCGCGGGCCATCACCACCAGCAGCTTGGCGAGGGTGCCGTTGGTGCACCAGAGCTTGAGGCCGTTGAGGATGTAGGCATCGCCTTCCGGCGTCAGCTCGTAGGTGGTCGTCATCCGGGCCGGGTCGGAGCCCACCTGGGCCTCGGTAAGGGCGAAGGCCGAGATCTCACCCTTGGCGCAGCGCGGCAGGTACTTCTTCTTTTGCTCCTCGGAGCCGAACAGCTTCAAAGGCTGCGGCACACCGATCGACTGGTGGGCCGAGAGCAGCGCCGAGATGTTGCCGTCGAGCCCGCCGAGGAGCTCCATGATTCTGGCGTACTCGACCTGATTGAAACCGAGGCCGCCGTACTCCTTGGGGATCTTCATCCCGAAGGCGCCGAGCTTGCGCAGACCGTCGACCACGTGCTCCGGGTACTCGCCGGTGGTGTCGATCTCCTCCGAGTCGACATGGTCGCGCATGAACTCCTTGATGGCGTTGAAGAAGGCGACGAACTCCGGCCGCTCTTCGTCTTCCAAGGGGTAGGGGTGAATGAGGTCGAGGCGGAAATTGCCGAGAAACATCTCGCGCATGAAACTGGGTTGCTTCCATTCTTGCTGGCGCGATGCTTCAGCGACTTTCATCGCCTCTTCTTCGCTGACCTGAACCTCGTTGGCGGCCATCTGTTCTCCTTTCGGTTTCGTTCTCACTCGAGCTTTGATCTTGGTCTGTTGGCTTGCAGTCGCCCTACTACAGTGCCCTTACTGCAATGCCTGGACGACACCCACCCGCTTGTCGGCACCCAGCGGCTCTTCGGCCCGGGGTTTGACCATGCCGGCCAGTGCAATGGCGGTGATGTCATCCACCACCTGATCGCTGTCCAGGCGGCCTTTCGCGTCGTACCAGCGCGCGATCCACATCACCATGCCCAACAGGCTGAAGGCTCCGACGGTCGACTCTTCCGGCCGCAACCGGCCGAGGCTCTTCAGCTCCTCGAGGGTCTGGCGTAGGAATTCGAAATACTCGCGCTTGCGTCGCACGATCTCTTCGCGCTGGTCGTCCGACAGGCCGGCATCTTCGTCGATCAGGATCGCCAAGGCGCCGGCTTCGTGCGTCAGCAGGCGGGCGTGCTGGCGAATGATGACTCGCAGCCGTTGCTCCGGATCGTCGATCTCCTTCGCCGGTGCCACGACGTTGGAGTCGAGCAGATCCATGGCGAAGTCCATGATCGAGTAGAGCAGCTGCTTCTTGCCTTTGACGTAGTAGTAGAGACCCGGCTTGGTCAGGTCCAGCGCCTCGGCGATCTCGTTCATCGATGTCGCGTCGAAGCCCTTCTCGTAGATCATCCGTGCCGCCGTGCGATAGATCACACCGGCCCGGTCGTCATCGAAGAGAGTGCTCGCTTTGGTGGTGACTTCCATATCGGGCTATCTCGTACTCGGGCTATCTCCCACCTGGGCACTGCCTCCTACTTGGACACGATCGGATTACTTACCGGTCGGTAGCGTTACTTACCGGTCGGTAAAGTAGTTTGTTCGATACAACTTTCGCTGTCAAGCATGGTACGGTGCCATCCGAAGCGGGCGACGAGACAACCCTGGTAGCCGATGCGAACCGTCCCAATCCCTGCCCAGAGGCCTCACTGTGTTCCGAGACGCAACCGTGGTCCGAGAGGCCAATGTGTTCCGAGACGCAACCGTGGTCCGAGGCCTCCTGTTGTTGCTGCTGGGCTGGCTCTGCCTCGCCTCGGCCAGTGGCGCGCAGGCCTATCCCGAGATAGACGAGGCTCGTTGGCCCGCGAGCCAGAGCAGCCAGGATGGCGCAGCGCAGGTTCCGCAGGCCCAGGATGGCACGGGGACAGAGAGCACCAGGGATTTCTGGCCCGGCTTGCGGCGGGCGCTGGCCCTCTTCGTCTTCCTGTGTGTCGTCGCCCTGGTGCTCTTGATC
>JBCCGX010000582.1:0-6484 GCA_039029035.1 Acidobacteriota bacterium
CTGGTGGTGCCCGGCATGGGCCACGGCGTCCTCGAGCGCGGCTGTATGCCCAAGCTGGTGACCGAGTTCCTCGCCGAGCCGGATCCGGCCGGCCTGGACGCTACGTGCATCGAAAAGGTCGAGCCACTGCCGATCTTTCTCAGCTTCACCGGTCCGGTGTTACCGGCGAAATCGGGCGACGATCCGGGCGCGGCGGCGCAGTCAGAAGTGGCGCAGTCAGAAGCGATACAGCCAGGGGAGGACGCGCCGTGATCGAAGTCGAAGGACTGGCCAAGGCTTTTGGTGAGGTGCGCGCGGTCGACGGGGTGGCCTTCTCGGTGCCCGATGGTGGCATCACCGGTCTCCTCGGCCCCAACGGTGCCGGCAAAACGACGACGCTGCGCATCCTCGCGACTCTGCTCGAGCCTGACGCGGGCGTGGCGCGGGTCGACGGCCACGACATTCAGGGTGACGCCCTGGAAGTGCGCCGCCGGATCGGTGTGGTGCCGGATGCCAAGGGTCTCTATCCGCGGCTGACCTCGCGCGAGAACATTCGCTACTACGGGCGGCTGCACGGCCTCGAAGGTAACGCGCTGGAGCAATCGATCGAGCGCCTGATCGAGCTGCTCGACATGCAGGACATCGGGGATCGTCGCACCGAGGGCTTCTCTACCGGCCAGCGGGTCAAGGTGGCGATCGCCCGGGCTCTGGTGCACGACCCGCCGAATGTGCTGCTCGACGAGCCGACCAGCGGCCTCGACATCATGGCCACCCGAGCCATGCGCAAGGCGATTCAAAGGTTGCGCGACGACGGCAAGTGCGTGTTGCTGTCGACCCACATCATGCAGGAGGTCTCGGCCCTCTGCGACCGGGTGGTGGTGATCGCCGAAGGCCGGGTGGTGGCCGACGGCACGCCCCAGGAGCTCGCTGAGCAGACCGGCGAGGAGCATCTGGAAGACGCCTTTGTCGAGCTCATCGGCAGCGGGGAGGGTCTGGGCTGATGGGTACGGGTATCGGTGTCGTCTTCCGCAAAGAGATGGTCGACAACCTGCGCGATCGGCGCAGCGTGTCGGCGGCCCTGCTGTATCCGCTTCTCGGGCCGGTGCTGATCGTGGTGCTACTGACGGTGGTCGGCCGCCAGCGCACCGAGCAGGCCGAGAAACCTCTGGAGCTGCCGGTGGTCGGCGCCGAATACGCTGCTCCCCTGATCGATTTCCTGGGACAGAACGGCGTCGAGATCCAGGAGCCGCCGGGGGATCCCGAAGAGGCGGTGAAGGCGGCTGACGTCGACCTGGTGCTCGAGATCACCGAGGATTGGGGCGCGGTGTTTGCTCTCGGCCAGCCGGCCACGGTGCGCTTGATCGTCGATGAGTCGCGGCAGACGGCGGAGGTCAGCGTGCGACGCGCCCGTCGCCTGCTGCGTCAATTCAACGCCACCTACGGCAACCTACGGCTCATGGCCCGGGGGATCGACCCGACGATCACCGATCCGCTGGCGGTCGAGACGGTCAGCGTGGCGACCGACCAGAGCCGCGCCGCGATGCTCCTGGGCATGGCGCCCTACTTCATCATCTTGTCGATTTTCATCGGCGGCATGTACCTGGCGATCGATACCACGGCGGGCGAGCGCGAGCGCGGCTCCCTCGAGCCGCTGCTGATCAATCCGGTGCCGCGATCGTCGCTGGTGATGGGCAAGTACATCGCGGTGCTCGTTTTCACCACTGTTGCGCTGGTGGAGACGCTGGTCGCCTTTGCCCTGGTGCTCAACCTGGCGCCGCTCGAGACCTATCTCGGCATCCGCGTCAGCGTCAGCATGGGGGCGCTGTTCGGCATCTTCCTGCTCTCGGTGCCGATCATGTTCCTGGCGGCGGCGCTCCAGGTGGTCATCGCGACCTTCACCCGCAGTTTCAAAGAGGCGCAGAACTACCTCTCGATTCTGCCCCTGGTGCCGGCCCTGCCGGGCCTGTTCCTAACCTTCGTACCGGTCAAGGTGCAGCTCTGGCACATGCTGATTCCCACCTTCGGCCAGCAGCTGTTGATCAACCGCTTGTTCCGTGGCGAAGACGTGGATCTCATGCAGGCGTTGGTGTCCGCGGTCGGCACCCTGGCCGTTTCAGCCGCCCTGTTCTGGCTTGCGGTGCGACTCTTCCAGCGCGAGAGTACCCTCTCCAGCGGCTGAGGCCGGATCGATCTTCGCCAGGTGCGCGGCGCCACCGTAGCGCAGGATGCCACGGTAGCGCCCGCTGGTTTCGAGTCGCCGGAGGAGCTCGGTCTCCTCCTTCCGGGTGCCGCCATCGGCCGAAGCGACGATCCACAGGTCATCGAAGGGGGCGATGCGCGCCACCAACTCGTCGAGGTCGGCGCCCTTGCCGTAGCGCAAGACCACCACGTCGGGATGCAACTCGTAGATCAAGGCGCCGACGTTGCCCGAAGGGTCGTCGCCATCGGCCATCACCACCGCGTGGTGGGGTGAGGAGGTCGAGTGGATCAAGTGGGCGAGGGATCGCGATTGGCTGCCGAACTCGCTGTTGGGGCACAGCTCCAGACCCCAGTTGAGGTTCGACGCCTGGATCGCCAGGAGACCGGCGAGGGCGGCCAGGCCGATCGCTCGCCGTGGTGATCGCAGGAGGGTCACCAGGCCGTAGCTCACCAGGAGTGCCAAGGCCGGACCGGCGAAGTTGACGTAGCGCGACACGTGAAGCCGCTTGTCGAAGGCCAGGTCGAGGAGCAGGACCCCGGCGGAAGGTGCCGTCGCCAGGCCGGCGATCAGGATCCAGAAGGCTCGATCCACCTCCCGCCAATGGCGCAGAAGCTGGTAGGCGGTGAGCCCGAGCAAAAAGAGGAACAGGCCCATCGCGGCGAGGGTGGCTAGCCAAGGGGCGCCGCTGTTCAGGGGGATGCCGATCATCTGAGTGTTCACTCGCAACAGCACGGCGAGCTCGGGTAGCCACCCGATGAAGCCGGCGAGCTGACCGGTGCGGCTGCCCATCTGCTGGCTGAGGGTGGTGGCACCGAGGCCAACGATTGCCGCGGCGAGTAGCGGTGCGGCGATGGCGATGGCACGGGAGCGTCGCCAGGTCGCGATCGCCAGCCAGCCGAACAGGGTGGCGACGGGAAAGATCGACAGGTAGTTGACGTGGAAGGCCAGGCCGCCGGCGACCGCCGCACCGAGAGCGCAGAGCCCGGCGGTCTGCCCGGCGTCGCTGGCCAGCTGGAAGGCTCGGTAGACCAGCCAGGCGGCGCTCAGCAGCAGCGCGCTGGCCAGGGCGTAGGCGCGCGCCTCGTGGCCGCTGTGGGCCGCACCGGTCGACAGAGCATAGACCAGGGTCATGGGCAGGGCACCCTTGAGGCGTGCTGACCGCAGCAGCAGGTACAGAGCCAGAATAGCCGCCAGAGAGCAGAGCAGAGAGAAGCCACGGGCGGACTCGAGCGACGCGCCGAAGGTGTTGCGCCACTGCCCCAGTGCCCAATAGTAGAGCGGCGGATGCACGTCGAAGCGGCGCACCTCGTCGACCACGTGTCCGAGGTCGGCCTGGCCGGTGAAGAAGCGCTGCACCTCCGCGGCCCGCACAGGTTCCGCCGGCCAGGCCGGTTGAGCGTTGCCGGCGGAGGTCACCAGGCTGATCGACTCGTCGTACCAGATGGCGCGGCTGAAGACACCCGGCAGCCGAACCAGGGCAGCGACCGCTAGGAGGGCGAGGACGAGCGCCAGTTCGCGTTGCTCGAATCGACGGGACACGGGGGGGCCTAGCCGCTGGTAGGCGTCTCGGTTGCGGGCACCCCAGCTTCTGGCGCCGCCCTGTCTGGAGCGGCAGCCAAAGGATGTCGGGTCCAGGGGGTGGCGAAGATCGCCAGTTCGTCGCCGGCCATGGTGACGTTGTGGCGCACGGGGAAGCCCTGGATCTTGCGGAATCCGTACCTTGCGCTGGTGAGCTGGGGATAGGATTGTGGGAAGACTACCAAGTAGTCGGGCTTGCGCTCGCTGAGGTAGCGCAGCAGGCGCTCTTCCCAATAGACCGGATCCTGCGGCCCGGAGCCGTGCAGGAACGGCAAGATGTCAGGGTTGATGATGCCGGCGAGGTCGACGACCGGGTTCGGCAGGTGGTACTTGATCGCACCGATGTCCTGCACCGCGAGGAGGGCTTCCGGCGGCAAGCGTTCGGCGAGCCAGCGGGCGGCCTTGACGTCGGAGTCTTCGACGTTGGCGAGAGTCTGGAGATAGCGTGGCACGCCGCCTGCGAGGGCAACGAGCTGCGGCGCGATGAGGGCGATGACGAGCACGGCGCGCAGCGGCAGGTGTCGGCCCGCGGCAACCACCGCCGGCCCCAGGCGACGACCGGCCTCCTGTAGCCCGAGAACGCCGAGGACGACCACGACGGGCAGGATCGGAAAGTAGTAACGACCGAAGTTGCCGACCACGATCGGACCTTGCGGCGCCGCGAGCAGGGAGTAGGTCAAGGCCAGCCCGATCGGCCAGAGGGCGGGCAGCAAGCCGTGATCGCGGCGGGTTCCGAGGCGCTCGATCAGGCGCAGCGCGCCGGCCCCGGCGAGCAGCAGCATGATCGGCTGAGCACCGAAGACGATGTCGATCACCACTTTCAGGTAGCGGCTGCTGGGCAGCCAGTCGATGGTAGGTGAGGATTTGACCGCGAATGTGGTCGGCAGAATGGAGCCGCCGGTGAGCTGAAAGAAGATCCAGGTCGGGAGCAGAACGATGGCTGATGCCAGCAGGCCGGTCGTCCAGGCGCTGCGGCTCGTCGACGAACCGGTGAGGACCAGGGGGGTGTCGGCGGGCGATACGGCGAAGCGCAGCCCGCGGTCGATCAGGGCGAGGAGGAGCAGCAGCAAGCCTTCCGGCCGGGCGAGCACGGCGACGGCAAAGAGCGCCAGGCTGGCCGGGGTGCGCGAGGGCGACCGGCGCTCGCGCAGGTGGAGCACGATGCCCCACAGACTCAAAAAAGTGAAGAGGCAAACCTCCATGCCGGAGAGCGCCGACCAAACCAGCCAGGGCGTGGCGGCGGTCAGCACGCCAGCGAGCCGACGCAGACCATCGGACAGGGCGAGCTCGGCGGCGAGGCGATCCGTGGCGTGGACCGTGCCCAGGTAGAACGCGACGCCAAGGGCCTTGGCCCAGGCGAGGGCCGCACCGGGCACGACGAAGCCAAGGGCGAGGAGGGCGGTCCACAGCGGCGCCGTGGAGCCGGGGATCCACTCGCCGTCGTTGTAGGCTAGGCCGCCACCGGTCGCCATCTGGCGGGCGAACTGCAGATGGATCCAGCTGTCGTCCAGGGGCAGGGCGAGGCCACCGAAGACGTAGAGCTCGCTCGCCAGGTAGAGCACGGCGGCCGCCACGGCCAGCAGCAGGACGAGCCAGGGTTGATCCGAAGGTGCCGCTTCGGCGGCGCGCTTGAGTTTTGAAGAGGCCATAGAAGACGGCAAGGGCAGATGGTACCATTCGTCGCCCGATGTTCCGAAAGCCTCTAATCGAACAGAATCGGAGCCGAGCGCGAGCAGTGCTTTACCTGGCCCCGGTGGTGCTCTTCGGGCTCACGTGGGGCGTCACCCGACTCGCCGGTCGTTTGGATCCGGATCAGAGCTGGCACGGGGTCGACTTCTCACACCACGAGTCGGTGCAGCTCTTCCGTGAGTATCTGACCTTCGACACGAGCTATCCGGACGGCAACGAGATCCCCGGAGCGGAGTTCCTCGCCCGGCTGCTGGCCGCCGAAGGTATCGAGGCCCACGTGGAGCGGCTCGGGGCGCGCAACGCCAATCTCTGGGCGATCCTAGAGGGCGACGAGCACCAGGCACTCGTGCTGCACAACCATATCGACGTCGAGCCGGCCGGCGACGCCGAGAGATGGCTCCACCCGCCGTTCAGCGGCACGCTCGATTCACCCTTCATCTACGGTCGCGGCGCCTTCGACATGAAGAGCTTGGCGATCGCCCAACTGATGAGCGTGCTGGATCTGAAGCGCAGTGGCGAGAGCTTGAAGCGCTCCCTGATCTTCCTGGCGACGGGTGATGAAGAACGCTTCAGCCGCCTCGGCACGCGGCGGCTCATCCGCCACCATCCGGATCTGGTGGACCGCTTCTATGCCGTGCTGACCGAGGGCGGGGCGGTGGAGGCGACCGACCTGACGGAGGTCAAGTATTGGGGGACCGATTTCGGGCAGAAGCGATTTGTCGATGTCTGGGTCTGCGATGCCTCGCGCGAACGGCTCGCCGATCTGCGGAAGGCGTTGATAGCAAAAGACCCACGGCCGCGGGCGGCTCTGGAATCGGTCCGGAAGTTCTTCGCTATCTATAGCGAGACACGCAGCAACCCGGAGCTCGGCAAGATGCTCCGGCAGCCGGACAAGATGATCGAGGCCGACAGATTCCGTCACTTGCCGGGCTATTACAAGTCGATGCTGCGCAACGAGGTCATCGCCTTCCCGGTCGAGGAAGACCCGGAGGGTGGGTACGAGATGCGCCTCATCCTCCACCTGCTGCCGGACGAAGA
>JBCCGX010000583.1:0-6475 GCA_039029035.1 Acidobacteriota bacterium
CGGCAGTCGCTCCGGGTGCCAGGAAGGCTCGGTGAGGGCGGCGGCGCGAGCCACCAGCTGACTACAGGCGGAGTCGAGGCAGACCTCGACGACGTAGGCCGCCGCGCCGCGAACCGCCTGCCAGGCGAGACGCGGATTGGCATAGCCAAACTCGGTTCCACCTGCCGGAGCCGACGTCTTTGGGGCTGGCAGGAGCTTCTCCGGCGGCTCCGGGGCGCCGCCTTCCGGCACGCTCGTGCCCATACCGCGTGGCACTTCGACCGCGGCGCCCCCGGCCTCGATCTGCGACGAGCCGCCGTAGACCATGAGCTGTGCGCCCCCGCCGGCAGGTTTGCGACTACGGGTTTGAGCGGTACCGGCTGGCCCTGGCCGTGGACGAGCCACTGAATCGCCCACCACGATCTCGATCGCCACCTTGTCGGGGCGCGGTGCCTTCAGCACCAGCTCCGCCTGGCCCTCTTCGATCACGATCGAGCCACGCCGCACGCCGGTCACCGAGGTGTCAAGATCCTTGAGGAAGACCTGCGACAGCTCGGTCAGGGTCAGCTGCGAGCCATCGTCGAAGCCCAGGCGGGTGGACGCTTCCTCGCGGGTGCGCACGCCGTCGCTCGGCGCCAGTGCATCGCCGTTGACCGCATCTTCCCAGCCGCTGCGCTGCAGGTTTTTGTCGACATCGTTGGCAATCTCCTCGATGATGGCTTGGCGCGCCGGCAGCTGGCGCTCGACGATCACTCGCAGCCGCTGCCCGACGCGCAGCCTGCCCGGGTCTGAGACTTGCGGATTGAGCTTCCAATTCTCCTGCCAAAGGTTGGCGGTACCGAGATAGCGCTTGGTGATGCTCTGGAAGTTCTCGCCTGGCTGGACCGTGTGCCAGCCCAGGACGTCCTGGACCTCCGCGGCTTCTTGTGCCACTGCCGTCGGTGGCGCTAGGGCCCAGCTGATCAGCGCTGCGAGGAGGGTGACAACGAACGGAGTACCTTCTCGCATCTCAGGAGCCCTCCGATGCTCGATGAACATCGATCGTCCAAGACGCCGTCGCCCGATGGCCCAAACGGTCGAACGATTCGACCACCAGAACGATCCGTCCCGGCCGGGACAAGGTGAGGGCCTCGGGCAGCGGCAGTCGATCACCGGGCCACCAGGTCCGACGCCAGAAGCGCCATGCACGCTCGTCGATCGTGTAGCTCGAGCTCTCGATGCCGGCACCGGCGTCGACCGCGTGGACGCGGATCACTTCGCCTTGCTGTACGCTCAACCTGCCGCCGGGCTCGATCCGCTCACCCGCCGAAGTCTCGAGCTGGAGGGCAGGTGCCTCGAGGTCGATCAACCAGGCGGCGCGGACTTGCCGGCGGTTGCCGACCCGATCCGTAGCGCTCAGGAAGACGTGATCGGTGGTGCTCGAGATCGGCCCGGCCAAAGGGCTGAAGCTTTCTTCGTCGGCTGAGCTCTGCAGATCGGCGAGACCGGCCGGGGCGTCACTCGCCTCGGCTGTGATCTCGACCGGGGGTAGGTAGTAGGTCTCCCCGGCGTCATTCTGTGCGCCCTCGCTCACCACCCGCCATCGAATCTCGGGTCCGTCGCCGTCGACGACGAAGCGGAAGGGATCGAGGGTCGCCGAGTTGCCGACCCGATCCTGGGCGACGATCTCCACGCGGTGCGGCCCCGCAGACCACGGGCCGGCCAGGGCTCCGGTCGGTGCATCGAGGCCGTCGATCCGTGCAGTCCAGGTCGCCAGACCGCTGGCGTCGTCGCGCGGCTCGGCGATGAGCCGACTGTTGGGTGCCAGCACGGTTCCAACATCGGATTCGACCTGCGGGCCTTCGACGCGGATCGTACCCGTTGGTGGCACCGCGTCGATTGCCAATTCGAGGAGGCTTTCCGACGCTCGGTTGCCGACTTGGTCGATCGCCCAACCGCGCAGTCGCACGGTGCCCTCACTTGGCAGGGTGGCACGCAGCTCGCCTGCCGCGGCTCGGTCGACGTCCTCGTCGACCGCCAAGAAGAGGTGCTTCAGACCAGCGAGCGTATCCTCCCCGCGGGCAATGGCTGAGCTCGCCGCCGGAATCCAGCGCCGGCCGTCATGCTCGACCGGCGCCGGTTCGGTGTGCAGAGTCACCTGTGGCGGCATCGCGTCGACCCGCAGGCGCAGCCAGCGGATCGGTGAGAGAAGGCCAGCGCGGTCACGGCTGGCCACGGCCAGCCAATGGTCTCCGGTGTCAGGAGCGGTGAGAGGCTCTGTCACCGGTGCCAGACTGCCGCCGTCGATCGACGCCTCCACCTGCGCCTCGGCTTCCGGTGGCGTGAGGCGCAGGGCGTCGCCTGGCGCGACGACGAGGACGTCGTCGCCGTGCGTTGCAGCAGCGCTCGAGCTCGCGAGACAGGGCGAGCTAGCGATCAGCAGCGAGCTAGCGATAGACAGCGAGCTAGCGATAGACCGTGCTGGTCGGAAGGATCGAAAGGTGATTCTCGGAATTGTTTGGGTGGCGTTCATCGAGCTCCTCGCGGATGTCTTCGGGGTCACGACCGAACGGCTCGGGACGCCAGCGCCAGCCGTGGCGCGCGGCGAGATCTTCCAGGATCTCGGCACTGGAACGGGCGTCTCGAGGACGATCTTCGGGCTTCTTCTCGAGCAGAGCGAGGATCAAGCGTTCCACCTCGCCCGGCAGCTCCGGGCAGTCGTCGCGCAGCGGGGCGACCGGTGCCTGCACGGTTTGTACGAGGGTTTCGCGCACCGTTTCGCCCTGAAAGGGGCGCCGGCCCGTGGCGCATTGATAGAGCACGACGCCGATGGCGAAGAGATCGCTCCGCTCCGTATAGGACTCACCGAGCAGCGCCTCTGGCGCCAGATACCCTGGCGTCCCGCAAACGAACTCGCCGCGCTTCTGGTGGGCGCTGGTCAGCAGCTCAGAGATACCGAAGTCGGTGAGCTTGATCGAGCCGTCCGAGCCCAACAGAATGTTGGCCGGCTTGAGATCGTGGTGCACGATCTCAGCCTGATGCGCCGAGTCGAGTGCTCTCAACAAGGCCTCACCCAAGGTGACGACCTGATCGACCGGTAGCCGCTCCTCGTGGCTCAGGTAGATGTCGAGCCCTTGGCCCTCGATCAACTCCATGGCGATGAAGGCATCTTCTCCCGCTTGCACCACATCGTAGACCGTGACGATGTTCGCGTGCTGCAAGCGGGCCAGGGTCAGGGCTTCCTGGACCAGCCGTTCGCTGAGCTTCTGGCGCTCCTGCGGGAAGAGATGCTCGCCGATGCGCAGGGTCTTGAGGGCCACCGGGCGTTCGAGCCGTGGATCCCAACCGCGGAAGACGGTACCCATCGCACCCTTGCCGAGCACGTCACGGATCTGGTAGCGGCCGAGGAAGACTTCGCTCAGCGCGTCGCGGTCGTGGATGTTGCGTTCGAGAGCCGTGAACGCTTCCTGCAACTGCTCGATCTCGCCCCCTCGGCCGAGGCCGCGGCCGAGGCCGGCGAGGTCGCGCTGCGCTCGCACCAGCTGACGGATCGGTCGGATGATCGAAGCCTGGGCGCCGAGGACCAGAAGTCCGGTGAGGATCAGCGCCAGGGCGAAAGCCTGCCAGGCGATCCGCCGCAAGCGCCGTGAAGCCGATTCAGCGATCCGGGAAGGCTGTTTGGAGGCGACGAACCAAGGCGAGCCACCGACATCCGCGTAAGCGGCCACCACCGGCTCCTGACCGGCGATCGGATACTCACCCGCCACCGAGGCCAGCTGACCGGTCTCGGCGATACGTGAGAAGGCCGGCGGAAAACCATCCAGCGACGACGTGTTGCCGGCCAGCAGCGCACCGCCGCGGTCGGCCAGCACCAGATCTGCCTCGCTGCCGAGCTCGGTCGGCAAGAATTGCTCGATCATCGGCGTGGCGTCGGCGACCAGGACGACGGTCAGCGCTTCATCGTCGCGCGCCAGCGGCGTGCGATCGAGCGGCAGGCGCAGGCGGAGCCGCAGCCGGCCTTCCTGCCGGGTCGCCACCCACCGTCTGGCATCGCCGAGTGCCAGGGCACGGTCGATCGTCTGGCCAAGGTCGGTCCGCACCGCCATGCGGACGAGCTGCGTCGCCGCGGGCGTCTCGAGATAGATGCCCAGGGCGATGAGCTCGTCCCGCGTTTCGAGCACGGCGCGCAGCACGCTTTCGGCAGCGGCCGTGGTCGGATCGCGGTAAACGTCGGGATTCTGCGTCGCCAGCTCGGCCGTGGCCTTGAGAAGCTGCAGGTAGGCTTCGACCCGGTCGGCCATAGCTCGCGCGGCGGTCTTGTGGGTCAGCTGGGCCTGATCCACCAGGGCGGCGCGGCTGCTGCGGATCTGGTAGGCGCTGATGAGAAAGGGCAGCAGGCCGACGACACCGAGGGCCAGGGCGACTCGCACCAGCAGTGGGACCGAAAGGCGAGGCATGGATCAACCGTTTCGCTTCAGCTCCAGCCGTGCGATCGATTCGCGATGCACTTCGTCCGGGCCGTCGGCCAAGCGCAGGGTGCGGGACATGGCCCAATGGTAAGCGAGGGGAAAATCGCCGCTGACGCCGCCACCGCCATGAGCCTGGATGGCGCGGTCGAGCACCCGCAAGGCAAGGTTCGGGGCGACGACCTTGATCATTGCGATCTCGGCCTTGGCTTGCTTGTTGCCCACGGTGTCCATCATGTGGGCCGCTTTCAGGGTCAGCAGCCGCGCTTGCTCGATCTCGATCCGTGAGTTGGCGATGTCGGCCCGCAACGTACCCTGCTCGGCCAGGGTGCGGCCGAAGGCGACCCGCGACTGGACTCGGCGGCACATGTCCTCCAAGGCTCGTTCGGCGACGCCGATCAGCCGCATGCAATGATGGATGCGGCCCGGCCCCAAGCGACCCTGGGCGATCTCGAAACCGCGGCCCTCGCCGAGCAGGATGTTCGACGCCGGTACGCGGGCGTCACGGAAACGGATCTCGGCATGGCCGTGCGGTGCGTCGTCGTAGCCGAACACCGTCAGCATGCGGCGCACCTCGACGCCGGGGGTCGCCATCGGCACCAGAATCATCGCTTGCTGTCGGTGACGCATGGCCTCCGGGTTGGTCACACCCATGAAGATGGCCACCTCGCACCGCGGGTCGCCGGCCCCCGAGGTCCACCACTTGGTGCCGTTGATCACGTACTCGTCGCCGTCGCGCTCGATCGAGGAGTGGATGTTGGTGGCGTCGGAGGAGGCCACATCGGGCTCGGTCATGGCGAAACACGAGCGGATCGTGCCTTCCAAGAGAGGCTCGAGCCAGCGGGCCTTATGCTCCTCGGTGCCGTAGCGTTCCAGGACCTCCATGTTGCCGGTATCGGGCGCCGAGCAATTGAAGATCTCGGGCGCAAAGACCACCCGGCCCATCACCTCGCAAAGCGGCGCGTATTCGAGGTTGGTGAGACCCGCACCGCGCTCGCTGTCGGGCAAGAAGAGATTCCACAGCCCGACCGACCGCGCCTTCTGTTTGAGCGCCTCCATGATCGGCGGCACCTGCCAGCGGTCGCCCTCCGCGACCTGCTCGTAGAAGGTGCGCTCGTTGGGATAGACATGGGTTTCCATGAAGTCGGTGAGTCGCCGGTGAACCTCCTGCGTTCGATCGGACATCTCGAAGATCATGGACTGTGGCTCCTTGGTCGATTTTTGGCGTCTGAACCGGTGCACTAAGCTATCCCAATTCGTTGGCGGGCGAGGTCATCGCAGGTATCTCGTACCCGGATCTCTCTCGTCCACTCGATTGGAGAACAAAGATGCGATCGTTGAAGAGTCTGTTTCTGCTATTGGGCGTCTTCGTAGCGGGCATCGCGGTTGCCGAAGAGCCTCTGTCGCCTGGGGACGAGCTCGCTGCCCCAGTGGAAGAAGATCCGCTGCAAGAAGGTATTCGTCGCTTTCAGGCGCAGGAAATCGAGGCGGCGGAAACGCTTCTGCTGGCAGCTCGGAAGACCCGGCCCGAAGACGCAGAAGCCAGCTACTACCTGGGTCGGGTCTTTCTCGCCCAGGGCCGCGCCAAGGAGGCGGTCGAGAGCTTCGAGCAAGCGATGGCGCTCGATCCGAAGGCCTCGGCTTATCCGTTTTGGCTTGCCGAGGCGATCGTGGTCCGCATCGAAGAGGTCTCTTTTTTCTCCAAGCTCGGCCTGGCGCGGCGGATGCGCGCCGCTTATGAGAAGGCAGTCGAGCTCGATCCGGAGAATCTCGAAGCGCGGATCTCGGTCGCACGCTACCACTCCGAGGCGCCGGCCATCGCGGGCGGTAGCGCCGAGCAAGCCGAGACCCAGCTGGCGGAGATCCGTCGCCGTGATCCGGCCCTCGCCCATGTCGCCGAGGGCCTGATTCACGAGCAGTTGAAGCGTCCCGAAGAGGCCGCCCTGGCTTTCGAGGCCGCAGTCGAAGTCGACCCCGAGTCCATCGTCGGCTGGCGTGAGCTGGGCTACTACTACCAGCGAACGGACCGTTGGGACGACGCGCAGCGCGCC
>JBCCGX010000584.1:0-6460 GCA_039029035.1 Acidobacteriota bacterium
GACCAAGGTCGCTGCGTCGCCTGCCGCTGACGGGCCGTCAACAATCGTCCGGATCGAGGCAATTGCCCGGTGCCGTGGTCGCGTGCGGCGGCACTGGCTCCCAACCAATGACCTTGGGCGGCCGGTGGTCGTCGAGCCGCACGAGAGCGAGCACGGTCTGCCTGGCGTTGCCGTAGGTCGCGGTCACCAGCACCTCACGCGCCATGATGTGGTCGGCGTAGTCGACCGCCACCTCGACGGCGCCGTCGCCGAGCGGCTGCACGTCGGCACCGCGCCAGCTCTGGTCGATCGACAGGCGCTCCAAGGCTTGGGCGATGCCAGCGTCGGTCAGAGCGGCCAGATGGATAGTCTGTGACTCTTGGCGCAGCAGCCACATGCGGTACTGCAGCGAGCCGGCGAGCAGGGCCCCGGCCGCCATCAACAACGCGATGACGATCAGCACCGTGACCAGCACGTAGCCTTCGGCGCGCTTCACCATCCGCTCTTACTCGTCGCCTGACGTGGACTGACCGCCACGCGGTGTCGCCGGGTCAGGAAGACCTCCGCTTCGCGCCGACCGGCCGAGGTCAGAAGACCGAGGCGCGAGGTCTCATGGTGCCCGAGCTCGATCTCGACCAGGGGCGCCCGTGTATCGCGGCTCAGGCGCCAGCGCCACACCGTGACGTCGCGCAGCATGATCTTCCCGCCCCCAGCCGATTCGCCGGGCAGTCGACGCAGCAGATCCGAGCCGACCTTCTCGTACCGCACCGTGCCTGCCGGGTGCCCGCTCAAGACCAGGGTGTCCCAGGTCCACTGGAAGTCTGTGGCGACGACGTTCGCCGCCATTCGCACATCGGCACGGATCTGTTTCAGGGCCAGACTGGCTACCGGATCGAAGGCGCGGCGCGCCGAATGGGCCATGCGCATTTGCGACTCGAGTAGCAGACGGCTGGCGATGAGCATGGCCACACTCAGGACGGCGAAGGCGACCAGCATCTCCACGAGGGTGAAGCCCTGACAGCCCCGCAGGCCGCTGGCCGTGCGTCGCCTCATGGCCGCGGCGGCTCCCAGACGCGGGTTTCCAACGAGCGTTGAAACCAATCGGGCCCGACCCGATAACGCGCATCGAGGGTCAATCGGTAGAGTCCGAAAGGCGACTCTTCGACTCGCTCCGACCAGATGCGAAGATCCTGGGCGACCGAATCTTCCGGTACATAGAGCGCTGCCAAGTCGAGCGCCTGGCGCCCCTCCGGCACGCTACGGCCGGCGCGAATGCCCTCCAGAGTGAGCTCGAGGACGCGCAAGACCTCTTCGTGCGCTCCCAGCCGACGCAAGGTCCGCGGCTCCTGCATCAGCAGCGAAAGCGTCAGCAGCATCGCCACACCGAGAAGGCTCAGGGCGACGAGGGTTTCCAGCAAGGAGAAGCCCTGCTCGCAACGGGTCTTCGGCACCTTCGCCTCCTGCCTCGGATGCTGCATCGCAATCCCATTGTATCCGCCTCGCGGTAGGCCCTTCGATCCGCCGCGGAATCGGTACGGGACGGTGGCCAAAGAGGAAGGTCTTGACAAGCCCGAGAATTCAATCAACAATACATCCGGATGGACGGATACAGTATCTCATCCGGACCTCGAACTAGCCCATCATGAGCCCCAAGCCCACGATCCTCGACCACGCGGCGATCCTCTCGGAGATCACTCGCTGCCGGATTCTGCAGCTCCTCGGCCGCCAAGAGCTGACCGTCTCCGAGCTGATGAGCGTACTCCAGTTGCCGCAGTCGACGGCCAGCCGTCATCTGAAGGTGCTGGGCGATGCCGGCTGGCTCAGCTCCCGGCGCGAAGGCACCAGCCACCTCTACCGGCTGGCGGCGGAGTCGCTGGATGAATCGGCCGGCAAGCTGTGGGATCTCATCCGCCACCAGATGGCCGACGCGGTGATCAGCCAACAGGATCTGCGTCGCCTCGAGAGTCTCTTGCGTCAACGGCGCTCGCGCTCCCAAGCCTTTTTCTCCGAGACGGCGAGTGAGTGGGATCGCCTGCGCGACGACCTCTTCGGCCGCCGTTTCGATCTCCAGGCCCTCCTCGCCCTGCTCGATCACCGCTGGGTTGTCGGCGACCTGGGCTGCGGCACCGGCCGCACCAGCGAAGCGCTGGCGCCCCACGTCGGCACGGTCTATGCGGTGGATGGCTCCGCCGCGATGCTCGAAGCGGCGCGCAACCGCCTGGCCTCCTCGACCAACATCAAGTTCCGTGAAGGCGAGCTCGAAGACCTACCGATCGAGGCTGGCCAGCTCGACGCGGCGGTCCTCTTCCTCACCCTGCACCACACCCCGGAGCCGTCCCGCGTGCTGACCGAGGTGCGACGGGTCCTCAAGCCCGAGGGGCGGGTATTGATCGTCGACATGTTGCCCCACGACCGGGAGGACTATCGGCGCCAGATGGGTCACGTGTGGCTGGGCTTCTCGGACCAACAGATCACGCCGGCGCTGACCGATGCGGGCTTCAGCCAGGTCACCTTCCAGCCGCTACCCGCCGATCCCGAGGCCAAGGGACCGACCCTCTTCGTCGCCACCGGCCGCGCCGACGCGCCCGCCGTCGAGACCGACTCTCCAGAGCCGTGGCAGAGCACAGTGGCGGGAGAAGAGACCGCCGGCGCCATCGAGCTCGACTGACAGCTCGGCATCGTTTCCACAACCCCAATCCTCAAACAACCCTTCTCTGTTCCGAGACCGAATAACGACCGACACTCCAGGAGACTGACCATGACTGTTGTGACAGCCTCGACCTCGACCCATCCCTTCGTTGCCGCTCGCGAGATCGGCCGCGACCCTTTCAAGGTCGCCGACCTCTCCTTGGCCGACTTCGGCCGCAAAGAGATCCGCTTGGCCGAGCACGAGATGCCCGGCCTGATGGCGGTGCGTGAGAAGTATGGCGCCGAGAAGCCCCTCGCCGGTACGAAGGTGATGGGCAGCCTGCACATGACCATCCAGACCGCGGTCTTGATCGAGACCCTGGTCGACCTCGGCGCCGACGTCCGCTGGGTGTCGTGCAACATCTTCTCCACCCAGGATCACGCCGCCGCCGCGGTGGTGGTCGGGCGCCCCGAGACTGGCGGTACGGTCGAGGATCCGCGTGGCGTGCCGGTCTTCGCCTGGAAGGGCGAGACCCTCGAGGAGTACTGGTGGTGCACCAACGAGGCGCTGCTCTGGCCCGACGGCAGCGGCCCCGATCTGATCGTCGACGACGGCGGCGACGCGACCCTACTGATCCACGACGGCCTCAAGTTCGAGGAAGCCGGCGCGGTGCCGGCCTTCGATGCCGACAACGAGCCCGAAGAGTGGGGCGTCATCCTCGATCTGCTGCGCCGCGAGCTGCCCAACGATCCGAAGCGTTGGCATCGCACCGCCGAGGGCCTCAAGGGGGTCAGCGAGGAAACCACCACCGGTGTGCATCGTCTCTACCAGCGTGAGGTCGAGGGAACGCTGCTCTTCCCGGCGATCAACGTCAACGACTCGGTCACCAAGTCGAAGTTCGACAACATCTACGGTTGCCGCCACTCCCTGATCGACGGCATCTTCCGCGCGTCGGACGTGATGGTGTCGGGCAAGGTCGCCGTGGTCTGCGGCTACGGTGAGGTCGGCAAGGGCTGCGCCCAATCGTTGCGCGGCCAAGGCGCCCGGGTAGTGATCACCGAGATCGACCCGATCTGTGCCCTGCAAGCGGCGATGGAAGGCTACGAGGTCAAGCCCCTCGAGGCGTTCGTCGAGACCGCCGACATCTTCATCACCACCACCGGCAACAAGGACATCATCACCGCCGAGACCATGGCGCGGATGAAGGACAAGGCGATCGTCGGCAACATCGGTCACTTCGACAACGAGATCGACATTGCCGGCCTGAAGAAGATCCCCGGTATCGAGCGGGTCAACATCAAGCCGCAGTACGACGAGTGGGTCTTCGCCGACGGCCACAGCGTGCTGATGCTGGCCGAGGGCCGGCTGCTCAACCTGGGCTGCGCCACCGGTCATCCGAGCTTCGTGATGTCGGCCTCCTTCACCAACCAGGTCCTGGCCCAGATCGAGCTGAAGAAGAACAGCGACAGCTACGAGAAGAAGGTCTACATGCTGCCCAAGAAGCTCGACGAAGAGGTCGCCCGCCTGCACCTCGACAAGCTCGGCGTCGAGCTCACCACCCTCAGCGAAGAGCAGGCCGACTACATCGGCGTGCCGGTCGACGGGCCCTACAAGCCAGAGCATTACCGCTACTAAGAGCGATCATGGCCCAGGGCTCACGCCCTGGGCCACGGTTTGGCGCCCTCCGGGCTCGGATCTTCACCCAGGGCTGACGCTCTGGCTTACGGTATACCGCCCTCCGGGCTCCTGCATTCAGATCAAGGCTGCAAGAGAGAGGGAGGCCCGTGGAGCGAGCACGCAGCGAACGTGTTTGAGCTGAACATCGCTCCGTATGGCGCAAAGCTCTGCAAAACAAAATTTTGCACGAAGCCGAGCTGCCGAGGCGAGTTTGAGCTGCGGCGCAGCCCACGAGGCTGACCGGCCATCGGCACAACAAGGCGCTGCGCAGGTTAGGCGCTGCGCAGCTTAGGCGCTACGGACCCGGGCCGCCTGGGTGTCTTCCGCTCCCAGAGCCGCGCGATAGGCCTCAGCCAGGGAGCGCGCTGCCGGTCGGTGGTGCGGCTCTTTTTCAAGTGCTTGCAGGACCACCGCCTCGATCGCCGGGGAGAGCGTCGGCACCAGCTCCGTGAGCCGGGGCGGCGGCTGGTTCTGGTGCATCATCGCCAGCTTGATCAGGTTGCCGCCCGACACCGCGAAGGGCAGGCGTCCGGTCAGCATGCGATACAGCATGACACCGAGGCTGTAAACATCGGTCAGGCCATCACAGGACTGCTGCGAAGAGAAGCGCTCCGGTGCCATGTAGGCCGGTGTTCCGGGCCCGGCGCCAGTGATTGTGAGTCGCTGCTGCACCGCCACATCGCCGATCAATTTTGCGATGCCGAAGTCGAGGACTTTCACCATCTCGCCGTGGCGCGATTGATGCAGGAAGATGTTCTGCGGCTTGATATCCCGATGCACGATCCCCAGGGCGTGGGCTTCGGCGAGGACATCGCAGATCGGGAGCAGGATCTCGGCACAGCGCGAGGGTGACATCGGCCCTTGATTCTCGAGCTCCCCATCCAGTGCTCTGCCACGCAGTAGCTCGGTGACCAGAAACGGGATACCGCTCTCGGTGACGCTGGCGTCGAGGACGGCCACCGCGTTGGGGTGCTCGATCCGGCAGGTCGAACGACCTTCGCGCAAGAATCGCTCGCGGATCTCGGCCTCGCTGTCGTCGTTGGAGCGCAAGAGCTTGATCGCGACTTGGCGATCGAGCTTCAGCTGCGTCGCGCGATAGACCTCGGCGAAGTTGCCTTCCCCAATCAAGGCTTCCAGACGATAGCTCCCGTCGAGAATGGCGCCGGCTCGCACTTCCACACTCTGGGTTGCCCGAATCGGTCGGCGACGCGCCGAGCGACGCACCGTCTTCGAGCGCAAACGCGACTGTAAGCGCGCCCGGACAACCGGAAAATCCAACGGCTTGGTGACGTAATCGCTCGCCCCCAACTGGAAGGCCTCGACGATCTGCTCACTCCCGCCGCTGGCCGTCGCCATGATCACCGGTAGCTGCTTGTCCGAGTAGCTCTTGCGCAAGGTCTGCAGCACGTCCAGCCCGCTTATCCCGGGCATCATGACATCGAGAATCACCAGATCGACTTCGGCGCTCAACCGGTCCAGCGCTTCCCCGCCGTCCCGCGCCTCGATCACGGCGTAGCCCTCTTCCTGCAAATAACGCGACAGAGGACGAAGGACGAACTCGTTGTCGTCGACCAGCAGAATCGTGTAGGGCGTGGTCATCTGGGATCGTTGCCACTCGGATCGTTGCCGCCTTGGCCCCTCATGTAAGCCACGATGTCAAGAGATGGTAGATCACCAACATTAAGGCCATTGTTACGGTTCTCGCACCGGTTCGATCTGGCCAGGAGGTTGTGAGAGGAGGCTGTACGGCGCTCCGCACTCCCTTGATAGGGTGAGCCCATGCCCGGCCGATCGCCACGACGGAGCCCGCATTGAAGACCCTTGTCGCGGGGGTGCGCGTCGTCCATCGGACGCCGGTGTCGGTCCTCGGAGGGCTATCTCTCGCTGTGTATGGGTATCTCGCCCTGGGGCTCGAGCACTCCGGGTCCGCGGCGGATGTCTACCGCTTCCTGGCCTCGTTCGGCCTTCTATTCGCTGTCTACTTCCTTCTTCTCGGCAAGTTGCTGCAGCCTTCCTCCACTGCCCGGCGGCGGTCTCTCCAGGTCTTGCTCTGGGCCGGACTGTTTCGCCTCGCCCTGCTGCCCGCCGGCCTGCCGCCCGAGACATGGACCCAGGATCTGGCCGATGATCTGAGCGGGCGCGAGATCGCTTACCGCAGCTTCCTGCTCTACGACA
>JBCCGX010000585.1:0-6438 GCA_039029035.1 Acidobacteriota bacterium
CATCAGGCCGAAGAGGCGATCGAAGCCCGGCACGTCCTCGAAGTCGACTCGCCGGCCGATCAAGGCCAGCGTCGCTACCATCGAGAGCGGCGGCAGGAAGAAGACCAGCAGGTCGAGGTCCAGCAGATTCGCACCGCTGAAGGACAGGTGGAGGGCCACTAGCACCACGGCCACCACACCCGGCACGCAGGCGAGATACACCAGGACCGCGTAGATCGAACGCCACGGTGGGGTACCTCCTGCCCCGGCGGGCTGTAACCGGCCGGTCAACCAGGCGGCCACGGGCAGCGCCGAGAAGACTCCGACCAGCACCCAGGGCTGCTCGCCGACGATCTCGATCAACTGCCTGAGCGTCATGTTGTCATTGTAACGATCGACTTGCCGCGGCCCCTATCTTTCATCAATCGCCGGCCCGATGAGATCGATCCGATCGGTCCAGATGCCGCCTCGATAGTCGTCCGGTAACTCGCTCAGGCGCTCCGGATCATCAAATCCGCTGGAGAATTTGCCACCTTCGTAGTCGCCCATGACCGCAACCGTCGTCCCGACGCTCGCCATGCGCTGCTGGAAGCGATGCGGCCAGCCCCACAGCCAGGGGGCGACGTTGTGCGGGATGAGCAAAGCGCTGCGCTCGCAGCTCGAATCGACGCTCCCGGACCAGCCTAGGGCGATGTAACGCAGCAGGCACTGTTTCAGATCGCGTCGCGTGATCGTCCGGACGTGGGGCAGACGATCGCGGACCACATCGACGGGTCCTGGGCCCCCATGCACGATGATCTGGCGCGCGCGCTCGGTGGGCAGGGCAGCCAACCGATCTGCCAGCATCTCTCCCTCGCTGGCGTCGTTGCTCTTGATGTCGAGGAAGAAGCTCTGGTCGGGGAAGGTGCTGAGAACTTCGTCGAGGGATGGCATCAGACCGACCCCCTGGCCACGCAAGGGCCAGGTCTTGCCGCCGTCCGGCGTGTAGCCGTAGCCGACGTCGAGCTTCTGCAACGCCTCCAGGGTGTGCTCCCGGGTCACGCCGGTGCCGTTGGTGCGGCAGTCCAAGACCCAATCGTGGAAGATGGCGAATCGGCCGTCAGCCGTTCGCTGCAAGTCGATCTCGATGATGTCCGCACCGTAGCCGATCGCCGCCCGGATGGCTGGAATGGTGTTTTCGATGGTGGCGTGCCCGGTTGGAATCATCCGCGCCGCGGTGCAGGTCTTGCCGGTCAGACCCTCTCGGTCGTAGGCCTGCCCCAAGCCTCGATGGGCGATGAGCGTCACCTCGGTCGTCGTCGGCTCGGCGAGGAACGAGGCGTTGTTCAGGACAACGAAGACGACGAACAGGAGGAGTGCCGTGAGCAACGCCCTCTTGATTCGTCGGACTCCGGATCTGCGCTCTCTCGTACCCATGCGTTGATGAGTAGAGCGGATTCTCGCAGGACGAGTCAACCGTCCTCGAGCGCGTCTCCGGAGGATTGGGCGGACTATCCGGGGCTCAGCTCCGGCTGAAGGCCTTGCTGCTTACGGCGCTGCTTGCGCTGTCTCTGGACCTGCAGATGGATCAGGTAGCCAACGGCGAACAAGCCTGAGGTCACTAGATGGATGGTGACCCAAGCGTTGCGCCAGCTGTCGGAGACGGCGGTCTGGATCAGGTAGCCGGAGAGGATCATGGGGAACAGGCTGAGCGTCATGCCGATACCGCTGCGGCGGCCGCTGCGGACGCCACGGCGCCAGTGATTCCAGATATGGCTGCGCCAGATCAATCCGGCACAGAAGACGAGCAGAGGGGCGACCCAGATATGCAGGTGTTGCAGGGTGGGCTGCCAAGGATGATTGACGATAGCGTAGGGGTCCGAAGGCTTGGCAAAGTAGCGCATCCAAGCGTAGACCAGGCCGGTGCCACCGACCAGCACCATCGAGAGGTGGACCGTCCACGCTTCGGCGCGTTTCATTCGTCGGACTGCTCGCGGGGCTTGGCCTCTGCCAGAATCTGGTGGATAGCCAGCGTACGCCTTACGGCTTCGGTCGTGGCGCGGGCGGTGAGGGTGGCGCCCGCGACGCTGCGGATGGCGCGCTCCATGTTGAGCTCCGGGTCGAGGGCTCGGCCCAAGAACTGTTCGTACCAGATGTCTCTTGGGATGTATTCTTCCGGCTCGCGGAAGACGAGAATCTCGGTTCGTAGCAGTCGACCATCGGGGTCGACCACGATCATCAGCGTCTCGGCCAGGCTGCGGACTTGATGCGTATCGAAGTAGGCCGCTCCGGCCTCCTGGCCGTCGCAGTGTGCGACATAGGGATGGACCAGGCCGCTCTCGATCTCTTCGCCAGCGAGGCGGCTGGCGTTCTCCAACTGTTGCGCATCCAGAGGGACGGTCTGGCGTTCCACCTCGCAGCCGGGAAAGGCGAGATCGAGGGCCTCCTCGACGGTGAGGAAGATCTTGGCCTCCGCCGGACCCGCCATGAGCAGAGCCCACACGAGAGGAGTCAGGCACAACCACCTCGAGCTCGTTCCGCTCTTGGGCCCGCGCTCGCAGGTCTTCTCAGCAGCTCGGTCTGGTGCAATCGGTTGTCGACAAGAGATGTGTTCCACGATGAATGCCTGCTTCGAGTTATTGAAGGCTTGTTTGCAAGCCCACGTGGGGTCTCGGAGCGGGTGGCTCCGGGAAGAGAACCGTGAGCTGTTCGTCCAAGGGTCGGAGCCGGTGGCGTAGCCCGGTGGTCGCCCGGACCCGGATCCGGCCCGGGCGCGTCGACTCCTCACGAACCCTGCTTTCGAGCACCAGGACTTCGACCCCCGAGTTGGCTTCGGCCCACTCCAAGGCGGCGTCCGGTCCGAGCACGTAGAGGCCCGTCGCCAGGCAGTCCGCCTGCAGCGGGTCGGCGGTCCACACCGTCAAACTGCCGAAATCCTCTGTCGGGTGGCCGGTCCGGGGGTCGAGCAGGTGGCTGTATCGCCGGCCTGCGATCTCGAGGCCGCGCTCGCTGTTGCCCGAAGTTGCCAACGATCCGGCATCCAGAGTCAGTGCAACGACTGGACGCGTGCGGTCGTTCGGTGCAGCTACGGAGACAGTCCATGGACCGCTCTCGCCGGTGTAAGCCAGCTGGCCACCGAGGTCGAGCTCGGCCGAGATCACCTTCGGGTCGGAAGCCAGGGCCCGCATCACCGCCCGCAAGCCGCTGCCTTTGCCGAACCCACCTTCCTCGAGTCGCAAGCCGTTCGGGCGCCGAATGGAGCCGGCTCGCCAGCTGAGGCGCTCCATGCCGCTGGCTTCGCGAGCGGCGGCGATCTCGCGCCTTGTGGGAACTCGCCCGCCGGTGCGCAAGCCCCAGGCATCCACCAGGGCACCGACCGTCGGATCGAAAGCGCCCTGGGTCATCTGCCAACACCAACGAACGGTGGCCAAGTCCTCTGCCAGCTCGGGCGACATCACATGCTCCCCGTCGGCCGGTCTGTGGTTCAGCCGTGACAGCTCGCTGTCGGAGTGCCAGGTCGAAAGCCGGGCTTCGACCTCCTGTAGCTCGGCAAGCGCGGTTTCGCTGGCTGCAAGCGCCGCTGATCGATCCGTAGCGACGACACGGATTCGCGCCACGGTGCCCATCAGGACCCAGGTCCGTTCGACCTCACTCGGCCCAGATGTTGCGTGAGCCAGGACGAGGAGTGATGGGAGTAGGCTGATCATGCGTCTTCAGTGGCGGAGTACCAGAGTCACACGCCTCGAATCCCCAGCGAAGAACCCCTCCTGCGGTGTCGGCCGCAGGAGGGTTCGACTGTCGTTGGGCTAGACGACCTGCTCGCCGGCGAGCAGCAGGTCGAAGCCGTGCGTCCTAGAACCGCCCCCTGACGGACAGACGTGCGTTGAGAGGCGCGCCCACGGTCGCCTGATGCGTACTGTGTGAGTTGGGGAAGTAGAGCTCGTCGGTCAGATTCTCGATATTCAGCTGAACCCGCAAGGTGTCCGACACGTCGTAGAAAGCTGCTGCATCAAACCGGGTATAGCTCGGCAGAACCGCGCTATTACTATTGTTGATGAAGCTCTCGTCCTGGTACGTCAGCCCGAGCCCCAGACCGAACACATCCGTGACTTGAAAGCTATTCCAGATCGAGAACATGTTCTCCGGCAGCTCGCGCGGGCGCCGAATGCCGTCCGCCTGCTCACCATCCAAATAGCTGTACCCGGCTGAGATAAACCACCGATTCGTAACCTGTCCTTGGACTTGTATCTCGAGGCCGTCGACCGTGGTTTCGATCACGTCAAACGTTCCAGCATCTAGATCTGACACGACCGGCGACTCTTGCTCGATCTCGAAGATCGCGGCGGTCAGACCGAGGCGTCGGCTGAAATCCCACTTCACACCCGCCTCGAGATTGGCGAAGGTGTTCGGGTCCAGTCGATTGTTGTTGCCATTGATGTTGGCGAACTGCTCGCCACTGCGTGGCAGGAAGGACTCACTGTAGCTGGCGTAAAGAGAGACGTTTTCCTTGGGCTTGAACACCAGGCCCAGGCGGGGCGAGATCTCTTCGTCCTTCCGGGTCCTTGTGTCATTGGCCGGAACGTTGAAAACCTCGATATCAAAGCTGTCGAAGCGGGCGCCGAGGATCACGTCGAATTTGTCCGACAGGCTGATCTCGTCCTGAATGTAGGCTGAGACCACTTCGACGCCCACGCGGGTGTCGTCATTCAGGTCAACGGCGAAATTGTTGGACGTGATCCGACCGTCGGCCAGAACGCCGCTGCCGTTGGTCAGATTGATCGGTCGCGTCGCGAAGAAATCCGCTCGGTCCGTCCTTGCGCCCGGGACGCCAGCCGCAACATCAGCCGCTGAAGTATCGAAGAACGAATTGAAGCGAGCCTGGTCCGACGAGGTGTCGATGTATTCGAGCCCGAAGATCACGGTGTGGAGAGTGTCACCCGCCTCGAACTCTCCGATCAAGTCGCCCGACAGAATCAGGTTCTCGCGTACGGTTGTGTCGACATAGCCGTCGAGCTCGACGATATTCGTCGCTTCATCGTAGCTGTTAGCGAA
This sequence comes from Acidobacteriota bacterium, assembly GCA_039029035.1. Taxonomy (GTDB): domain Bacteria; phylum Acidobacteriota; class Thermoanaerobaculia; order Multivoradales; family J023; genus JAAELT01. The sequence continues at coordinate 5,011 of JBCCGX010000585.1, forward strand.
GAAGTTTTGGTACAACTTGTCATAGTCGCCATAGAAGACGCTGAAATTGCCCTTCACATTGTCTGAAAAGCTGTGCTCTAGCCTCGCGCGAAGAAGGTGCGCCTCGAGCTCTGTCGAGTTGAGCTCCGCGTCGCCGAAAATCACATCTTCGAGGGCTTCGACCGGGCGTCCGTCGGACCCGGTCGGAATACCGCGGTCGACGAAGCGCTGGTGGTCGACGTATTCATACGATAGATCGAGTGTCGTCGCCGGCGCCAGCTCGAACTTGCCGGTCAGGTTGATGCCGATGCGATCACCATCGTAGAAATCGCGGTGATTGTCGAGGCTTCCGTAATAAGCGTTGACCCGGAAGGCCCTCTTGTCGCTGATCCCGAAGTTGCTGTCGACCTGAACATCAAATTCGCCGTGGGAATCGAGGCCTACCTGATAATTCGAGAAACTCTCGCCCAACAGCCCTTTCTTCGTGACACGATTCAGAATACCGCCTGTGCCGCCACGGCCAAAGAGCAGGGCGTTCGGGCCGCGAAGGATTTCCACCTGCTCGAGGTTGTAGAGTGGACGGTAATACTGAACATCGTCGCGAACGCCATCGATGAAGAAATCAGCCGTTGAGCGTACACCCCGGAAGACAACCGCGTCTCGATGGCCCTCGCCCTGCGACGTATTCACACCGGGCGTGTAGCTGATGATTTCGCCTATGCTGGTGAAGCCCTGTTGTGCCAGCTGGTCGGCGGTGGTAATCGAGAGGCTTTGAGGCACGTCGATGATCGGCGTTGGCGTTCTGAGGGCATTGACCTGATCGTTGTACAGGTACTTCCCGACAACTACGATCTCGTCCTCGACGGCCTCTTCAGGAGCCGCTTCTTCCGTGTCTTTAGAGGCGGTATCTTGCTCAGCCTCGTCAGAGGTTGGAGTCGCGGCTGCTGATGCAGTCAGCGTCAGGACAAACACGCTGCTGGCGAACAGATAAGAAACTAATCGGTGCATTATGTGGGTTTCCTTTGCAGTTAGAAAAGGAGCGAGTTAAGAACCGGTCGGCGCCGTTGCCGTGGCCGTGAAAACTTGGTTAAAAGGCGGCGTGCCGCTGGCGGGCAGAACCTCGATGAAGCCGTGCTCGGTGGCGAGGTGGCATCGGTTGCAGGCCTCAATCGTCGCTTCGTAAGCGGGCCAGGCACCGGCCCAGCCGGCCGGTTCGAGCCGCGCGGCGAGCTCCGCTAGAGCTGGGTCCATGATGACCTTCGCCGGGCTGCCGATCGGCATGCCTTCGTGCTCGTCGACCGCTTCGAGCTCTTCCAGCACCTCGTGCAGCTCTTCGAGATAGAACTGGGCGAGCGGTTGGTTTTTGCCCTGAATGGCAAAGCCTAGCTTGGCGCTGTGGCGCTGCATGTCGCCCATCAACGTCGCCAGCTCGACAGTCTCGGTCGCCGG
>JBCCGX010000586.1:0-6435 GCA_039029035.1 Acidobacteriota bacterium
TCCTCGAGTGTACGCAGGGCTTTTAGGAACGCGTCGCGCACCACCGGGTCGGCAACCAAGGTGTCGGTGAATTCCATGTGACCACCGAGACAAATGAAGCTCGCTCCGGCCGGTAACTGGCGGTGGTCGCGTTCAGGCAGAACGCCGGAATCGAAGGCGACCGGCTCCAGGCGGCCGCTCAACGGATTGAAATAGAAGCGCAAGTTGTTCCACAGCACCATGTGTGGGGCGCCGAAGACCTCGCAATAGGCCAAGAAACGGCCCCAAAGGCCGGCGTCGAACGCCGCCGATGGAGCGATCGCACCTGCCGCAACACCGCGCAGCAGTTGGCTCGCGCGCGCCAGCTCCGCCGAGCGCTCCGGCGAGCGGCGGAGGGCCCTCCGCTCAAAAGGATCGATCGGAGCATTCCTCCAATCGTCCTCCACCCGGGGCTTGGGGACCGCCAAGGACCAGGGGACGCCGCGTACCTCCGCCGCGCGAACCCAGGCTTGCCACAGCGGTGCCTCGTCGAGCTTCAACAGCACACCGGGTGGCCGCTGGTGCGCCTGGACGAGAGCCGAGGCGAGGTGCTCCTCGACGCCCATCAGACCGATATCTCGCCCGTTGATCACCAGCTCGACGAAGGCGGTGCGCGGTGCGATGAGCCCCACCGAGCGCAATAGATCGAAGAACAGTGGCTCGGTGTGGAAGCCGCGCACCCAGGGTGGATGGAGCGAGAATCGTCGCAGTCCGAGGACCTCGCCTCCATCCTCGACTTCGACCCGCAGCGACCAGCGGCGCCGGGCCCAATGGTCGCCGAGGTCCCCCTTGAGACGCACATCGACGGCAACGGTTCGGCGTCCGACCTCCAGCGCCGCCGGAACGAAATCCTCGCGCGAGGCAAAGAGCACGCCGCGGCGTATGGCCTCGGCTCGTTTGGCGGCAATCCGCCGCGAGCTCTTGGCCGAGAGACGCAGCGCGAGTCGCTCGACGTCGCCCCCGCCGACCCGGTCGCCATAGTAAGCCGGCGCTGCGCGCAGCATTGGCCACACTACGCCCCACGTCTCGACGGAAGCAACGGACGGGCGCAAAGGGTTGTCGAGATAGTCCCGGAAGTACATAGCCAGCGGCAGCGCGACCGACGCCGCCAGCACGGCCGCAAGACTCCCCAACAACCACCAACGGCGGGCGACGCCCACGCCGGCCCCGCTACTTGACTCGCGTGCCGTTGGGCACCGGACGCTCCGGGCGCAGTAGCACCGGCACGCCACCCTCTTCGGCCGCTAGCACCATGCCGTTGGATTCGATACCCATGAGCTTGGCGGGGGCCAGGTTGGCGACCACGATGATCTGCTTGCCGACCATCTCGTCGGGAGCATAGGCTGCGGCCATGCCGGCAACGACGGTGCGCTCGCTCTCTTCACCGATATCGACCGTCAGCTTGAGAAGCTTCTTCGACTTCGGCACCGCCTCTGCTGCCTTCACCTCGGCGACGCGCAGCTCGACGTCGAAGAACTGATCGATCTTGATCTTGTCACTCTGGTCGCTCCCCTTGGCGGCGCCGGCAGCTGGCGGCTTCTTGGGCGAGGCCTTGGGCGGTGGACTGGCTGCTTCAGCATCGGCCAGATAAGCCTTCTTGTCGATCCGCGGGAAGATCGGCTGGATCGCCGGCAGCTCGGCACCGTTGGGCAGACCACCCCAGGCCAGGGCGTCGTCGCTGTCCGGCACCGGCGCCCCCACAGCCGCCAGGACCTCGGGTGCCTTCTCCGGCAAGAACGGCAAGAGGCCGACCGTAACGACCCGCACCGCTTCGAGAGCACTCCACAGCACCTCCGAGACTTCCGCCGCCGCACTCTCGTCTTTGAGCTTCTTCCACGGCTCGTGCGCCACCAGGTATTGATTGGCCGCGGCGAGGAGCTTCCACAGACTCTCCAGAGCGCGATTGAAGGCGAAGGCCTCCATCGCCTTGCGGTAGTTCGCTACGGCGGTCTCGGCTGTCGCCCGCAGCTCGCCGGCGTCGCCGCGCGATGGCGGCAGAGAATCGCCGAATGCACGGCGAGACAGGGTCACCAGTCGACTCGCCGTGTTGCCGAGATCGTTCGCCAGATCGCTGTTGTAGCGATCGATGAAGGCCTCGTCGGAAAAGCTCGCATCCTGCCCGAAGACCATCTCACGCAGCAGGAAGTAGCGCAGGCTGTCGGTGCCGAACTGCTCGAGCAAGTCGTCGGGCCGCACGATGTTGCCCACCGACTTGGAGATCTTCTGCTCGTCGCGCAGCCACCAGCCATGGGCGAAGACCTGGGTCGGCAGCGGCAAGCCAGCCGACATCAGGAAGGCCGGCCAATAGACCGCATGGAAGCGCAGGATGTCCTTGCCGACGAGGTTGAGACGGGTGCCCTCACCGCCCCAGAAATTGCCGTACAGTCCAGCCTCGCCATCACCTTCAGCACCGAAGCCCAGCGCGGTGATGTAGTTGCTCAAGGCGTCGAGCCAGACGTAGATCGTGTGGCCTTCGTAGCCTGGGAAGGGAATCGCCCAATCGACCGTCGTACGGCTAATCGAGAGATCTCGTAGCCCTTCGGCGACGAAGCTACGCACCTCATTGGAACGGCTTGGCGGCATCACCGGGCTGGGGTCCGAGTCGTACCATTCGAGCAGCCTCTCCTGGTACTTCGAGAGGCGAAAGAAGACGTTCTCCTCCGAGCGCCGCTCGGCTGCCGACTCGTGGATCGGGCAGCGCGAGCCGTCGAGCAGCTCCTTCTCAGTGTAGTAGGTCTCACAGCCGGTGCAATACCAGCCCTCGTGCCGGGCAACATAGAAGTCGTCCGAGCGCGCGATGCGCTCGACCAGAGACTCCACGCCACGGATGTGCCGCGGCTCGGTGGTGCGGATAAAGTCGTCATGCGAGATCCCCAACTGCTTCCACAGCTGGTGGTAGCGTGCCACGACCTCGTCGGCCAGGGCGATCGGCTCTATCCCGCGATCCTCGGCGGCGCGCTCGATCTTCTGCCCGTGCTCGTCGGTACCGGTCAGGAAGTACACCTCATCACCGCGCAACCGGCGGTAGCGCGCGATCGTATCGGCAACCAACGTGGTGTAGATATGACCGATGTGGGGATGGTCGTTGACGTAATAGATCGGGGTGGTCAGGTAATATCGGCTCATGGTCGGGTTGCCTTGCAGGTTCACGGCCGCGAGGGTTTACGGGCTCGAGGCTGGCGGATTGTAGCAGGCCGGCGCCCGCCTAGTTGATCGCCAGCTCCTGGCGCTCGATGGCGTATTGCGTGCCACAGAAGGCGCATTCGGCGTAGATCCTGCCAGCGGCATCAGCGATCGAGTCGAGCTCTTCGGCTGAGAGCTGCTGCATCGGGATCACCACGCTGTCGCGCTCGCAGCGGCAGTGATAGTCCAGCGGATGGCGCTCGAGCTCCTCGATGTCGAAGCCATCGAGTACCGCGTCACGCAACTCGGCTAGCCCGCCGCGCTCGAGGTAGGCGCTAACTCCATCGAGCGCGGTGATGTTGCGCTCCAAGCGCTCCAAGGTCTCTTCAGGGACGCCGGGAAACGCCTCCACCAGGAGCCCGCCAGCGGCGGCGATACCGGTGGACCGCGGCAGCACGCCGAGCAGCACGGCGGAGCGAATCTGCTGACTCTGCTCGAGGAAGTGCACCAGATCCTTGCCGAGCTCGCCGGTGACCAGCTCGACCTGACTGCTGTAGCGCCCACGGGATGATTCCTGGGTGACCCGCAGGGTGCCCTGCCCCACCGCCCACCCCACGGCGAGACTGCCGTCTTCCGGCGTTGCCAGATGCGGATCCCCCACTAGGCCGCGTAGGCGACCGAGGCTGTCGACCTCGGCCATCACCTTGCCCAGGGGGCCGTCGCCCATCACTTCCAAGACCAGCTGCCCGGGCTCCTTGGTGGTGAACCGTAAGAGTAGCGCCGCGGCCGACAGCGCCCGCCCCAGGGCGACGGCGGCGATCGGAGAGAGGTCGCGTCCCGCCCGTATCGCCTCGGTCGGTCCACCGACGTCGGCCACCGCCCATCTCAGATCGCCGTTGCCGGCGACACCGAGCTGCAGCGCACCGCGGCTGGCGTCCGCGGCTTGGTCTTGCCGGTCGCCGGGTTCTCTCTTGTCGCCAGGTTCTTTCTTGTCGTCCGCGGCCTCGCCACGAGCTGAGCGATCGTCGTTCATCACTGTTCAACGCTACCATGCGCCACGGCGTCCGAGCGAGACCCAGCGTCCCCCGCTGCCGAGGATCAGGTGATCGAGCAGCTTGATGCCGACCAGCTTACCGGCTTCGGACAGTCGGCGGGTGAAGGCAATATCCTCGGTGCTCGGCGAGGGATCGCCGCTCGGATGGGTGTGGAAGAGAACGAAGCCAGAGGCAGAGCGCAGCAAGCCTTCCTTGAGAATGGCGCGCGGCTCGACCGCGGCGCGGCTGAGGGTGCCGCGGTAGATATCGCTCTCGGCGATCAAGCGATTGCGCACGTCGAGGTAGAGGGCGCCCATCACCTCCTGGTCTTGCTGCACGTAGCGCAGCGACAGGTAGTTGGCCACTGCGTCGGGACGATCCAACAGATCGCGCCGCGGCATGCGAGCCCGCGCCAGGCGACGGCCGAGCTCGATCGCCGCCAACAGCGTCGCCGCCTTGGCCTCTCCGAGACCCCGGCGGCGCAGGGTGATCGCACCGGAGCGCAATAGACCGACCAGGCCACCCCGCTCCGCTAACAGCTCACTGCCCATCTCGATGGCCGACAGGCCCGGCCGACCGGTGCGCAGCAGAACCGCGATCAGCTCGGCGTCGGACAGCGCCCCACCGCCGGCTCGCAGGAGCTTCTCCCGCGGCCGATCCTCCACTGGCAAGGCTTGTAAAGACGTCGCAATTCCCGCTTTTCTGTTCTCCACCATACTGGCTACTCCCTTCTAGGGGCTCTTTGGGGACCGGTAGGCAGTTCTCCGGCCTTCTTCAGGCCTTAGACGGAAAAGCGCTCGACCTTCGAACACCTGTCGGCATTTTTTGCTCTCCGGCTCGCTTGTTGCGCTTCAGACAGGCTGCTACGCTCCGTCCATGTCGCTCCTGCCGCCGGCCTTCGCCGGGCTCGATGTCGGCCTCGGCCGCTACGATGCTGCCGAAACGGTAGTCCTGCCGGTGCCTTTCGAACGGACGACCTCCTACGGCAAGGGCACTGCGATGGGGCCCCAGGCACTGCTCGAGGCATCGGCCTATCTGGAGCTCTATGATGAAGAGCTGGATGACGAGCCCTACCGCCAGGGGATCCACACCCTCGAGCCCCTGGTGCTCGATATGCCGGATCTGGCCGACGCGATGCGTCGCATCGAGCGAGCCGTCACCGAGCAGCTCGAGAGCGACAAATTCGTCCTCACCGTAGGCGGCGAGCACAGCCTGTCCCTCGGACCTGTCCGCGCCGCCCAGGCTCGATATCCGGAGCTGGCGGTCGTGCAATTCGACGCCCATACCGATCAGCGCAACCGCTACCAGGGCACGCCCTACTCCCATGCCTGCGTGATGCGCCGCATCTGCGACCTCGGACTGCCGACCCTGTCCGTCGGACCGCGCTCCTTGTCGCCGGGCGAAGCCGCCTGGATCCGGCACCACGGCCGCACGGTCCTGTGGGGCCACGAGCTCGACTCACCTGATCTCGAGCAGCGCTTCACCGAACGCCTCGCCGAGCTCCCCAACAATATCTACCTGACGTTCGATGTGGACTTTTTCGACCCGTCGCTGCTACCTGCCACCGGCACGCCCGAGCCCGGCGGTGGTTTTTGGTACCCGACCCTGCGCCTGCTGCGCAAGCTCTTCACCCTCAAGCGGGTCGTCGCCATGGATATTGTCGAGCTGGCGCCGATCGATGGGCAACCGGCGAGCGATTTCATCGCCGCAAGACTGGCCTATAAGTGCCTCGGTTACCGAAGGATCACCGACGACACCGCCGCTTGATCACAGGCGTAGGTCAATGCCAAGCACCTTACCGACGAGTCTCGTCGTTCGAGGCGCTTCGCAAGCTGCCGAGGTGAAGCTTGTCCCTGCGTAGCAAGCTTCGCTAGACTTCCGCCCTGTCCGCAGCTCCATCCATCATGGACCAGATCGGCAAATACGAAGTACTCGATAAGATCGGCTCGGGCGGGTTTGCCGTGGTCTATAAGGGTTATGACCCTTTTATCAAGCGGCCTGTGGCGATCAAGGTCTGCTACTCGAGGGACGAGGAAACGCGCGAGCGCTTCAACCGCGAAGCACAGATCGCTGGCCGCTTGATGCATCGCAACATCACCGCAATCTACGATTCCGGTGTGCACGAGCAAATGCCTTATCTGGTGGAGGAGTACCTACCCGGTGAAGATCTGGCGCACATGATCCGCCGACGCGAGCCCGAGACTCTCGAGGAGAAGATCGACGTCTTGCTCCAGATCGCCAGCGGTCTCAGCTTTGCCCA
>JBCCGX010000587.1:0-6423 GCA_039029035.1 Acidobacteriota bacterium
CAGGAGAAAGGTCTTCTGCGGAGCCGCCGCTGCCTGCCCTGCAAGGCCCGGCAGCAAAGCTCCCAACATGATCAGGAGCGTCCATGAAGACAGTTTCGTGGGGCCGCGATCGGTTCGGACGGTTTGCCTCTCAGTCATCTTTCTCTCCTTTCTCCTGCGTTTTCGGATGGCCAGAGCCATGGCTCTGGCAGGGAACTGGGCTGGGAACCATCCAAGCTCTTTCTTGCCAGAGCAGCCCGGTTTCGGGACCGGAGCCCCGAAGGGGCGGCAGCCCTTAGCCCGGGGCGCAAGCCCCGGGTAGGCGGTAGGTTTAGAATCCCAGCCCCGAAGGGGCGAAAGCGTCCGCAGAGGGCGCGAGACCTCGAGCTTCGAAGCCTCTGTCGCCCCTTCGGGGCTGGGGGCAAGGAGATCTCTGCGACCTGGGGCTCGCGCCCCAGGCTAGGCGCTTTCGCCCCTTCGGGGCTGGGTTCTTGCCGGTTTGGGTCCAAAGCCTGCGCTCGAAGAGTGAACAAGTTCCTTTCGCCTTCCCTCCGCACAGCGGAGTCACGGGGCTGGGTACGATCAAGGAGGGCTCCTGGGAGCCCTCCTCGGGTCAGTCTTGTGGGCTCTCGCTCCGGGAGCGAGAGCCCACAAAGGCGGTCAGTTGACCGGGAAAACGAGGTCGTCGGCGTCATCCCAGTTGCCGTTGCTACACGCGGCCTGTGATCCCTGGTAGCGGAAGCTGGCGCGCACCGCTTGCAGAGAGCCAGTGGGCAGGGTGTAGTTGGCCGACAGGGTCTGGGCGCCGCCACCCGAGGCCGGGACCGAGGCGATCAGGGTCCAAGTCGGGTTGTTGGCGTCGGCGGTGAAGTAGAGGTCCAGGGTGTCCTGGGTCCCCGTGTTCCAGGCCCAGACAGTGGCCTCGACCTGCACCGTGGCGCCAGCCACCATGTCACTGCCGTCCAGCGTCGAGACGACGATGCGGTCGTTCGACTCGTCACTGTGGTAGGTGCCGGAGGTACCGTCGGCGCAGCCGTCCAGGGTGTTGGGTTGGTTGGGCTCGGGGCCCTTGGTGTGGCGGCCGTCGACCAGGGTCGACGAGTCGCAGGAGCTACCGACGACGGAACAGGCTGGTACGCCGAGGCCGGCGTCGAAGGTGGCGACCTGCGGGCCGCCTCCGCCCTCGCAGATGTCGGCGCTCTCGTTGCAGCTCTGGCCCGGGCACGGATCGTTGCCAGCCTGGCAGTCGTTCACCGCGTCGCAGGTCTCGGTGCCGTCGCAGAACAGGCCGTTGTCACACAGGCTGTCGTCGGGGGTGTTGTCGCACGAGTCGGTGGCCTCGTTGCACGAGTCCACCGTACAGCTGACACCGTCACCGCAGGCCACCGGTGTGCCGGCCTGGCAGTCATTGACCACGTCGCAGGTCTCGGCGCCGTCACAGAACAGACCGTTGCTGCACAGGCCGTTGTCCGGCGTGTTGTCGCACGAGTCGGTGGCCTCGTTGCAGGAGTCCACGGTGCAGCTGACGCCGTCGCCGCAGGCCACCGGCGTGCCCGCTTCGCAGGTGCCGGCGTTGCAGATCTCGGCGCCGTTGCAGAAGGTCCCGTCGTCGCAATCGGCGTTCACCGTGCAGCCGGAAGCCGTCTCGACGGCAAACACTAGGTCGTCGGCCTCGGTCCAGTTACCGCTGGCGCACGCTGCCTCGGATCCCTGGTAGCGGAAGCTGGCGCGCACCGCCTGCAGAGCACCGGCGGGCAGGGTGTAGGTCGCCGAAAGGGTCTGCGCCCCGGCGGTTGCCGGAGTGAGCGAGGTGATCAGGGTCCAGCTCGGGTTGTTGGCGTCAGCGGCGAAGTAAAGGTCCAGGGTGTCGTTCGACGGTGTGGTCCAGGCCCAGACGGTGGCGTCGATGCGTACCGTCGCGCCCTCGGTCAGGTTGGAGCCGTCCAGTGTCGTGACGACGATCCGATCATTCGACTCGTCGCTGTGGTAGGTGCCGGAGGTACCGTCGGTGCAACCGTCCAGGGTGTTGGGCTGGTTCGACTCGGGGCCCAGGTTGGCGCGACCGTCGACCAGGGTCGTCGAGTCACACGAGCTGCCGACCGCGAGGCAGGCCGGAACGCCGAGGCCGGCGTTGTAGACCGCATCTTGGGCGCCGCCGCCACCAGCCGGGATGACAGTAACGGTTACCGAATCCTGGGCTGTGCCGCAGGAGGTGGTGGCGGTGACCGTGTAGGTCGTCGTCACTGTCGGCGAGACGGTGATCTGTGCGGTCGTCGCGCCACCGGGGGACCAGCTGTAGGTGTGTCCAGCCAGGCCCGCGGTACCGATCTGTACCGACTGGCCCTCGTTGATCGTCTGATCGGCGCCGGCGTTAGCGCTCGCCTGGGGCGTGCACTGGCAAGCGGCCGGGATGGCAAAACCGTTGGTCGGGTTGGTCGACCCGGAGCCGCCGGAGACGGCGTCGGTGCCGAGGCCGAAGGCAGCGAAGGTCTGCCACAGGAGGCAGACGTCCTGGCCGCCGAAGCTGGCCGTCGCGGCGGCGATGATGCCGTCGCGATTGTCGACGAAAGTCGGGCTGCAGGCGGTGTTCTTGAGGCCCTCGTTATAGTAGAACATGGCGCGTTTGTTGCCCGCCTCGTTGGCGTCGTTGATGTCGAAGTTGAGCAGATCCGGCTCGGTGCCATGCTGAGCGACGAGGGCCCAGTAGAGCTCCCAACCGATTTGCGCCCAGCGTGAGCCGACGCCGTGGGGGATCGAGGCGCCTTGGATCGACTCGTAGGTCCAGTTGTTGACCGCGTTGTCGGTGGAATAGGGCAGGTCGCGGATCGTTCCACCTTCAGGCGTCGCGTTGATCAGGTAGGCGCCGACACCGCGCGAATCAGTACCGGCATCGCCGGGCTCTGCGGTGTACATGAGAGCCAGGAGATCGGACCAACCCTCACCGGCCTGCTGGGCGTTGCCCAGGCAGCCAACATTCGACGGGCCGCCGACCTGGCGGTTGGAGATGCCGTGGCCGTACTCGTGCAGGATGACACCGTTGTCGTAGTCGCCGTCGCGATCCGGGCTGGCGCTGTTGCAGGTGAACATCTGCATACGCGGCGGATCGCCGTCGACGAAAGTGCGGAAGTTGGCGTTGCAGTTGCTGCCGATGGTGTCGCCATCCTGGCCCTCGGCGCGCACCGCATCGCCACCCAGACCGCCGTTACCGAAGTTGTCGGTCTGGAAGTTGCCGGCGGCTTCGTCGAAGCCGTATTGGTACTGGACGTCGTGGATGACGTTGCTCCAGTAGAAGAGATTGGTGATCGAAGCAGGAATCGAGGCCGAAGGCTGAGCGGCCAGGTTGAGCGGGAAGTCACAGACACCGGCGGCGCAGGTCGGCTCGCCGGCGTCGCAGCCGGAAGGTTGCGGCGTCGGGTTGCCGTTGATGTCCTGGCCGCTGCCGTCGCGGTCGACACAGGCGTGGACGTTGTTGCCCAGCATGATGCCGTTGGGATTGGCCAGCCAGCCGTTGGGCGAAGCCGTCGCGTCCTCGGGGTCGACCACCAGGGCGCGGCCTTGGGAGCCGTGCACCGGGCTTTCGTCGGGCAACGCGAAGACCCGATAGCTGCCGTCCTGCACCTGATCGAGCCGGGTCCAGACCTGGCCAGTCTCGGCGTCGACATTGAAGTTGAAGACGTGGTTGTCGTCGGGGGTGAGGAGGGTGAAGTTCCACACCAGGCGCACGTCGCCGGGGGCGACCGGCAGCCAGTAGAGCTCGGCGTCGACATCGCGCAGCGACAGGCCGGGGGCGGCGAGGCGGGTCGCCCGGCGCTCATCGTTCGAGGTCGACAACATGCGCAGCGCCTTGGTTGGGATCAGGCCGAGGTGCTCGGCCGCTGAGCGCACCGAGTCGGTCGCATCGCGCGCCGGATCTTGGTGGCTGCTGGCGAGCTGTTCGAGGTGTGGAACGAAGGCGTTGTTGACCGACAAGATGCGGCCGTCGCGATCGATGTTGACGTGCAGCTGGCCGTTGTAGACCGGGATGCCGCGGTACAGCTGCCGGGCGTAGACGTGGGTTACGCCGGAGACTTTGGAGAAGACCACATCGGTGATCTCGACCTCCTGCAGGTCGCGGTCGGACAGGCCAAGAACGTCGCGGATCTGGTGAGCGTAGTCGAGTGCCAGGGTCGTGGCCGAGAAACCCGGATTGGGCTCGGTGAGGAAGCCGGTATGACGTTTCACACTGCGCCCGGCACCGGTCAGTGGGTCGAATTTGACCGCGAGGTCGGGCACCTCCGCTTGCCACACCTCGGCCGCGGCTTTCTGGAAGGCTGTCGGTTCGGCCTTGACAGGAATGGTGTCGGCCGAGCGGGCGTCGTAGTTGCGAGTCGCGACTTGGACGTCCTGCGCACTCGCGGTGGGGGCCAGGATGGGGAGCGCCAGCAGGGAGCTCACCAGCCAAGGCAGCATCATTCCACGCTGGCGGCTTCGATTCGAGGGGCTACAGCTCGATGGCATCGGTGGCTGTGCGAAGATGTTCATTCCAGTCTCCTCTAAGAAAATGGCTTTGCCGAGCGAGAACCATGGAGATCCGGCCCACCCACCACGCGCACTCCGACGGCTTCCGGAGGTTCTCTCCGGCTCGATCTCGCAACTGTGCTGCGGCAGGGCAGGCGTCGCGACAATCCAGGCTTGATTCGTGACAATTAAGCAAGAAACAGGCCAGGGTAGCTGCTCAATTGGAGCTCGCCGCAGAACTTCTGGATCAAAGATAAAATCTTCTATAGGGAGATATTCTGCGACTTTGGGTCGTCGCACTCTGTGAGCACCGGTACGGAATTCTTATTCGTGAGAATGCATATATTGCCGCAGCACCATAGCCAGCGCTTTCGTTGATCGTAAGATTCATCTTACGGAGAGGCCCAGCGTGGCCCAGAGCAAGCGAGTCTTCGGTTCTCAACTTTGAGACCGGTTCGTCTCAAGGCTGAGAATCTGCCTGAGGTTCTCGGCGCCGGGCCGAGGACGGTGACAGGGACGCATCGAATCTGTGGCCCGATGGGCCTCGCTGCCGCATCGATACGGCGGACTGCCGTTATGATGGTTGAGGTCGACAGATTCTTTTGGCAGGGATGGTCATGACGTCTGGATGAGGCCGGGAACCGGCCTGAGGCTACTCTGGGTCCCTCGATTGGCTAAGTGAAGAGACATGCTCGACTCCGATTGGTTCAAGCGTGCCCTGGGCACGATCTTGTTGGCCTTGCCGGCAATCGTTGCGGCAGCTTTTGTTTGGCTCAACGGGAGCCGTTTCCCGATTGCGGACGAGTGGGCCTTCACCAAGGCTGTCATGGCGATCCAAGAGATTCGCACAGGTGGGCTCGAAGGCATCCGTCAGTCGATGGCCGCCATGCGGGTCACGTTTCATGGCCATTGGGTCATCGTGCCGTTTACGATCTATTGGGCCCTGGCCGATCTGGTGCAGTTCAACAGCCTGGCGTTCACGGGTATCACGCTGGCTGCTTTGGCGGTGCAGTTGCTGGTCTTTCGTTGGGCCGTCGTGCCCTCGGCGCTCCTGGCGCTGCCGGTCGCGCTGGTGCTCTTTAGCCCGGCGCGTTACGTTGACCTTATCTGGGGCTTCCAGTTCACCCTGGCGCTGTCCTGCACCCTACCGATGGTCGGGCTCGCGATTCTCAGCACGATTTCGAAGGCGGATAGCTCATACCGCCAAGTGCGCAAGGCTCTCGCCGCGGTGTGTCTCATCTCCCTCGGTACGCTCTCGGCGAATCCCGGTTTTTTTGGCCTGCCAGCGGCCGCCGTCTTGATGGGTCTGCAGCCCATCGGTCGGCGAGCCCGCCTCCTCGGGGTGTCGGCTTTCTCTTTGCTGACTCTTCTCTTTTACGTCTTCGTAATGCAGGGGGCACCAACCCAGCCCTTGGGTGCCCGGAGCATCCTGCAGTTCTTGACCCATCTCGGGGGCACGATCTGGGCGACTCCGGTCAGCCAGCGCGAGTTCGGCATCGATCGCACCAGCTTGACCGGGCTCGCTCTGCTGGTCGCTCTGAGCGTGTCGGTGGTGGTCGCTATCCGGCAGGGGCGCCTGGCTGCCATCGCTTTGCCGGCGAGCTTCGTGGTCTTCGGCTTGCTCTCCGCGGCAGCGATCAGTGTCGCCCGGCCGCATCTCGGCAACTGGCACTTGCAGGCCGCGCTACCCGCAGTGTGTGGCGCCTACGGCTGCGCTTACCGGGCCCTGCCCGGTCGGCGCAAGTCGATCGCGGCCTGGACTTCGTTCGCGATTCTGTACCTCTTGTTGTGTCTGGCGGCGGTCGGCACCTATCGAGGCTTCACCGACCATGGCCCGAAATACCGTGACTATGTGCAGGTTGTCGAGAACTATGCCCTGCGCTTCCTCGCCGAACCCGATCTCGTCAAGACCTATCCGGGGGGAGGGGGTGGGGATCTCACCCCGGA
>JBCCGX010000588.1:0-6403 GCA_039029035.1 Acidobacteriota bacterium
CGCCTCGGCAACCTGGTGCGCCAAACCTCGGGCCGACCACGACCCCTCGAGCGCCTGGCGGTCAAAAAAGACGGCGAGTCCGTCGTCGTCCGCACCGACTCGATCGACTGGATCGAAGCCCAGGCCAACTACGTGCGCCTGTATTGCGGGCCGGAGACTCACCTCGTGAGGCGCAGTTTGCGCTCACTCGAAGAGGCCCTCGACCCCTTCCAGTTCGCCCGCATCCATCGCACCGTCATCGTCAATGCCGACCGCATCCGGCGCCTCGTGCCGTGGAGCCACGGCGACATGAAGGTCACCCTCGAAGGCGGTACCGAGCTCAACCTCAGCCGGCGCTACCGCGAACGCCTGGAACGGATCGTCGCCGGGGTGCGCTGAGATTACTCTGTCCGCCCGACGACGACGACGAACTCGCCCTTCAGGGACGGTCGCTGGGCGAGGGTGCGGTGGAGCTCGGAGAGCGGACCGCGCAGGACTTCTTCGTGCAGCTTGGTGAGCTCACGGCAGACGGCGGCAGGGCGATCGCCGAGCTCGGCCAGGGTATCGGCCAGACAGGAGAGCAGGCGATGGGGCGACTCGAAGAAGATCAGCGTGTGCTCGAGCTCTTTGAAGCGTCGGAAAAACCGGCGTCGGCGCTTGACACCTTTGGCCGGCGGGAAGCCGGCGAAGGTGAAGGGATAGGGCGGCAGAGCCGACACCACCAAGGCGGCCAGAATGGCCGATGGGCCGGGAATCGGCTCGATTCGGATGCCCTTGGCGGCCGCCTCGCGCACCAGGAGGAAACCCGGATCACTGACCAGTGGCGTGCCGGCGTCACTCAGAACGGCGACGACCAGCCCCTGCTCCAGAGCATCGACGAGCTGTGGCAGGCGCCGCCGCTCGTTGTGGTCATGCATCGATAGCATGCGCCTCTTGATGCCGAGGTGGGCCAGCAAGCGTCCGCTGTGGCGGGTATCCTCACAAGCGATGAGGTCGGCTTCCTCGACCGCGGATCGCACGCGCGGCGACACATCGTCGAGATTGCCGATCGGTGTGCTGACGACGAGCAGCTTGCCTTCCGTGGTCACCATCTTGCATCCATTCTTCAGCCTGAGAAGCGTACCCTTGGCCGCGGCCGTATCGAAGGGTACATTATCGACCGCGATTCGTCGCCTACACCGAACCGAGCCATTTCCTCCACCTTCCATGCCGCGACTCTGCATCACCTTCAGCCTGCTAGCGATCCTCTGGACCGTGGCGGCGTTACCAGCGCAGGCCGAGGCCGAGGCTCGGGAAGAAATCCTGCTGGACCGCCTCGTGGCGGTGGTCGATGAGGATCCGATCCTCCTGTCGGACATCCTGCGCACGATCGGGCTCCGGCTGGCTGAGCCTGAACCAAGCGAGAGCGAAGCGCAGCTTCAGCGCCGCGTGCTCGACGGCCTGATCGATCAGACCCTGCGCCTGCACGAAGTCGAGCGACACGACTTCAGCCAGCTGCCGTCGAGCGAGATCGACAGCCAGGTGGCTCGCATCGCGGCCAATTTCGATGACGGTGAGCTCCGACGCCGGTTGGCTGAGCTCGGGCTCGACGATGAAGGCCTGAGGCTATTGATCACCCGCCAGTTGCGGGTTCTGGTCTATATCGAAAGGCGACTCGGGCCCCGCGTCTTCATCAAGCCTGGTGACGTGCGCACCTACTACGACGAAGTGCTGGTCGCCGAAATGGCCGGCCGCGGGGTCGAGGCTCCGGCGTTCGACACGGTGCGTGAGCCGATCCGCGACCTGCTGCGCGAGCAACGCCTGAACCAGGAGATCGAAGCCTGGACCGAAGAGCTGCGACAGGAAGCCGAGATCGAAGACTACCTCGATCGCAGCATCGGTGAGCTACCGCCGATCGTCCAACGCCTCGAGTAACCCCCTGGAGTAACCCCTCAGCCCGGATCGCGCGGCACGAGGCGAACGCCCGGCCGAGGCTCCTCACTGACGGGCTCCTCGTAGAGCTTGCGATAGTGCGCGCGGCTGGTCAGCACCTTGGTGACGTACCCGCGAGTCTCGCGGAAAGTCACCTTACTCAAATACTCGGCCGGTTCGTCGCTATAGCAGTAGCGCTGCCAGAGGGCCGCTTGCGGCTCGCCGGCGTTATAGGCCGCGACCATATGGGGCAGCACTTCGCCGAACTCGTCGGCTAGATCGCGCAAATAGGCCGCCCCGAGAGCAATCGAGACCTCGGGCTTCTCCAGATCGCGGGGAGAGATCGGCCCCAGGTGGATCTTCTTGGCGATCCGCTGCGCGGTGGGCATGATGAACTGGGTCAAACCACGGGCCGAAGCGCCGGAGAAGGCCACGGGATCGAACCGACTCTCTTCACGGATGATGGCGGCGAGCAAGTATGGGTCGACATTTTGTCGACCGGTCTCGCTGAGCACCAGGTAGCTGTAGCCGAAGGGAAACAACAACCGGCGGTAGGTCGTCGGCAACCAGTCCGCCGGGACGCGATCGGGGATCCTCTTGGCAAGGATCTCGGCGATGTAGAGCGACCGCTTGAGCTCGCCTGACTGCGCCAGCACGAGACTACCGGTAAAGGCAAGCTCCGGCTTGGCGGCGGGAAAGTGGCGCAACACCGCCGAAGCACCTTCGTCGAAGATACCGAGGGCCAGGAGCATCTCTTCCGGCTGCCTGAGCGTCGCCTGCCACAGGGGCCAGTCCGCGGTCGGCTCGCGCGCCAGGCGCAGGAACGGAATCGCGCTCTGATCGGCCCACAGCTTCTTCTCGAGGTTGTGCCGCGCCCGATCACCGTGCTTGTTGGCATCGCCAAGAATCAACCAGGCGGCATAGAGCTTGCCCGTGTCCTGAGAGCTCGCCAGGCGCGCTGCGTAGACCCGCGAGACGGTCGCCAGGCTGCCACCCTTGAGGCGCCCCAGAGCCGCCTGGCCCATCGGGTGGTAAGGATCCTGCTGCAAAGCCGAAACGTAGTGCCCGATCGCCTTCAACGGCTCGCGACGGAGCTCCTCGAGCCGCCCTTGCCAGTAGTGCAGCTCCTGCGCCGGCGCCCGGCCGAGTTGGGCAACACGAGCCAGCCAGGCCTCCGCCCGCTCGGTCCGACCCTGCACCAGATCGGAGCTGGCGAGAAAAATCAGCGCCCGCGATGCCGTATTGAGCTTGCGCCGCGTGATTAGCTGATCGAGCCTCTGCAGAGCCTGTTGCTCGTTGCCGGCCAGCCACTGCAGGCGCATGTGGCCGATCAAGGCCGAGTCCGCCCAGCCGCCCGAGGGATCCAGCTTGTAGGCCTGATCGAACGTTGCCACAGCCTGATCCCAGGAACCGGCGAGCTCCAACGAGCGCGCGCGCTGAAAGATCACCTTGGCCCGCCGCGTCGGGTTCTGCGTGGTCTTCAGCATGGCGCCGAAGGCTGCCGCTGCAACCCTGTAGCGCTCTTGCCAGAAATGACTGCGAGCCAGGGCATAGCGGCAGTCGAACGCCTCGCGCGGGTTGATATCCGGGGCATTCGCCAGGCGCATCTTGGCCCGCGTCAGGTGCTGGATCGCGAGGTCGAACTCGCGATGCTGATGGAAGGCGAGGCCGAGCAGCAAATGGGTCCGGGCCGATTTCTGATCGGGGCCCCAGCTGTCGATGCGCGTCGCGGCGACCAGGGCCACGTCGTCGTTGCGGTTCACTTCCAACAGATCGAGCAGCTGGCGCTCTGCCCCGACACGGTCGCCGCCGCGGGCAGTACACTCAGCCAGGGTCAAGGCCAGCAAGCGGCGTTCACGCTGACTGAAGCGATGGCGGTTCAAGCCGGAGAGCAGTCGACAGTCGCCGCCCTCCGAGATCGCACGACGAAGCAGCCGCATGCTGGGCCCGACTAGAGATTGCGGCGGGCTCGAGCCGAGCAAGGTCGCCACCAAGCCGGCTGCGACTTCGGCGTTGCCTAGCTCGGCTTCTTCCCGCGCCAGGCGGTAGCGGCTGAAAGACTCGAGCGCCGGGGTCGTGCCCATGCTCGTTGCGAAGGCCTGGTGGGCCTCCTGCTGCTGATCGAGCAAGAGCAACAGATGCCCGCGCAGGTAGTCGAGGCCGAGTCGCCGGGCCGAGGACGGATCTTGGCGCAGGATCTGCTCGACCGAACGTAGCGCGTTCTGGTGGTTGCGCTCGACCTGCTCATCGACCAGCGCGATGCGCGGATCGGCCGCTGCGGTGGGCCAGGTGAGGAGAGCGGCCGCAGCCAGCATCGTCCCCAGGCCCGACCATCGACCGGCCGGCAACCGACGAGCTCGGGCCACAGCGCCTTCGACAGACCGATCGCCTGTGGGCCAGGCCGCACACCGTCGCGAAGCTCTGTAAGAACCCTGTGTCCGCATCAGAGACCGCGCGCCCTGCCGCCCGGGCTTAGGATCGTCGGACGTTGCTCAGTCGATTCGCTCCACACGAGCACCGAGCATTTGCAATTTTGATTCCATTTGCTCATAGCCACGGTCGAGGTGGTAGATGCGATGCACCCGAGTCTCACCGGAGGCGACCAAGCCGGCCAGCACCAAACAGGCCGAAGCGCGCAGATCGGTGGCCATGACCGACGTGCCGGAGAGCTGGCTCGGCCCGTGGATTCGCGCGTAGGTCCCGTCGATGCGGATATCCGCTCCCATGCGCACCAATTCTGGTACATGCTGAAAGCGGTTTTCGAACACCGTTTCGCAAACCGTCGAGATGCCTTCCGCCTGGGTCATCAACGCCATGTACTGCGCTTGCAGATCGGTCGGGAAGCCGGGGAAGGGCTCGGTGACCACCCCGCGCGGCTTGAGGGGTCCGTCGCAACGGACCCGGATCCGATCACCCTCGACCTCCACCTGGGCGCCGATTTCGTCGAGCTTCTCGAGTAGAGGTGCCAGATCGGCAGGTCGACTGCCGTCCACGGTCACATCACCTAGGGTGATGGCAGCACCGATCAGGTAGGTGCCGTCCTGGATTCGATCAGCGATGATCCGATGGTTGGCGCCACCGAGACGATCCGTCCCTTCGATGGTGATCGTATCCTCGCCAGCGCCTTCGATCGCCGCGCCCATGGCGACCAGGAAGCGTGCCAGGTCGACGATCTCGGGCTCGCGGGCGCAATTCTCGAGCACTGTCGTGCCGCGCGCTAGGCTGGCGGCCATCAACAGGTTCTCGGTACCGCCGACAGTACGCTTGGGAAAACGATGCCGGCAGCCAACCAGGCGATCGGCTCGCGCCTCGACATAGCCGTGCTCGATCGAGACCTCGGCGCCCAATGCTTCGAGCGCCGACAGGTGGAGGTCGATCGGCCGCACCCCGATCGCGCAACCACCCGGCAAGGAGACACGAGCATGCCCGCGGCGGGCCAACAGCGGTCCCAATACGAGAACGCTGGCGCGCATGGTCTTGACCAGATCGTAAGGCGCCTCGTCGGGGTTGGCCTGGCCGGTGGGCCGCAGGATCACCGCATCGCCCAGTCGCTCATTGTCCACGCCGAGGTGCTCGAGTAGGCGTCGCATCGTGCGGATATCCTGCACTCCGGGCACGTTATGGAGCTCGACCTCCTCGTCACTGAGAAGACAGGCTGCCAGGACCGGTAGGGCGGCATTCTTGGCCCCGCTGGCGGGAAGATGACCGGCAAGCCGCGTCGGACCCTTGATTAGGAGCTTCTGCATGCGAGATTTATAGCAGAGTGCAAAGACCGCAGCTATCGCAGGACGCTCACGGTTGTCGTGGAAAGACCGCAGGCTCAGGGATAGAGCCGGCGGGTCGACCAGGCCCCGTCTTTGCCGCGGGTGTAGAGCAGGCGATCGTGCAAGCGACTGGCCTTGGCGGCCCAGAATTCGATGTCACGCGGCAGCAGACGATAGGCTCGCCAGTCCGGCGGACGCGGCACCGGGTCCTCGCTCGCCAGCTTCTCCTCGTAGTTCGCGACCCGCTGCTCGAGCTCCGCCGGGCTGCGCAGTACGCGACTCTGCAGCGAGGCCCAGGCCGTGATCTGACTGCCACGCGGGCGACGCATGAAGCATTCGTCGGCCACGTCGTCGGACGCCTGCTCGACACGGCCGCGCACCCGGATCTGGCGATCCAACGGCCCCCAGTAGAAGGTTAGCGCGGCGTGCGGGAAGCGGACCAGGGATCTGCCCTTGACCGATTTGGAATCGGTAAAGAAGACGAAGCCGGTGGCATCGTAGAGTTTGAGCAGCACCATGCGTCCGTCGGGGAAACCATCCAGGTCGGCGGTCGACAAGCACACCGCAGCGGCATATTTGATCTGCTCATGACCCGCCGCTTCGGCGTACCACACATCGAAGAGCTCGTAAGGGTCGGCCGGCGAAGCGTCCAGGATCGATCGGGCTTGCGCTGCACTCACGGTTCCCTCCTGCCTCTCGGGGTTGACTTCCCACGCGACCCTCCCCGAAGCTTGGGCCTGCGTCGCGAC
>JBCCGX010000589.1:0-6401 GCA_039029035.1 Acidobacteriota bacterium
GAGGTCGCCATGTCTTCTTTTCTGCCACAGTTCGATCCCGATCCCAAAAAACGCAGCCGTGAGCTGGCCGATTGCCGCAAAGAGTACGAGTGGGAGTACAACTATGTCTCGCCGCTGGCAATGGTCAAGAAAGTCCCTCACGTCGACGAATACTCTTTCAAATGGCTGGCCAAGGTGGGCGAGCGTGCCCTCGAGGTCCTGGCTAATCACGTCGCCATCAAGCGTGACGACGACCGCAACGACTTTCACCAGACCAAGCTCAAGCTGTTCAAGGACCTGATCACCCGGCGGGTCACCAGCACGCACGAGTTGCTGGGGCTGCTGCAGGATTCCCTGCTCCACACCGCCGAGCCCGAGCGGCCGACGAGCCTGGAGGACTACTCCGATCTCTTCCGCAAAATCGGCCTGCCCGGCATTGCGCGCGACTTTCAGGAAGACAAGGTTTTCGCCTACATGCGTGTCGCCGGGCCCAACCCGGTGCTCATTCAACAGGTCAAGGGCCTCGACGACCGTTTCCCGGTCACCGAGGCTATGTACGGCGCGGTGATGCAGGGCGACTCCCTGGCCGCAGCGGGCGCCGAAGGCCGCTTGTTTCTGGCCGACTACGCCGGCCTGGCGTTCATCCCCGACGGCAGCTTCCCGCGCGACCAGAAGTACATGTATGCCCCCCTGGCACTGTTCGCTGTGGACAAGACCAGCCGCGACCTGCTGCCGGTGGCGATCCAATGCGAGCAGAGCCCGGGCAAAGACAACCCGGTCTTCACCCCGGACGACGGCTTCAACTGGATGATCGCCAAGACCATCGTCGAGATGGCGGACGGCAACTTCCACGAAGCGGTGACCCACCTCGGCCGCACCCACCTCTTTGTCGAGCCCTTCGTCGTCGCCACCCACCGCCAGCTGAGCAAGAACCATCCTCTCAGCATGCTCTTGCAGCCCCACTTCGAAGGCACCTTGGCGATCAACAACGCCGCCTATGAGAGCTTGATCGCCGACGGCGGCAACGTCAACAAGCTCACCGGTGGCCCCATCGACGCCACCCGCACCGCCACCACCATGGGTATCCAGAACTACCCGGTCAACGACGTCATGCTGCCCCTGACCTTCGCCGCTCGCGGTGTCGCTGACAGCGAGGTCCTGCCGGTCTACCCCTACCGCGACGACTCCCTGCTCTACTGGCACGCGATCCACAAATGGGTCGCCGAGTACCTGCGGATCTGGTACCGCTCGGACTCCGATCTGGCCAACGATTTCGAGCTCACCAATTGGTTCAACGAGCTACGCTCCCACAGGGGCGGCCGCGTGCGGGGTCTGAACAACGAGGTCGGAACCTTCGACTACCTGGTGGACGTCACCACCCTGGTCATTTTCACCTCCAGCGTGCAACATGCGGCGGTCAACTTCCCGCAGTACGACCTGATGAGCTACTGCCCCAACATGCCGCTGGCCTGCTACGCCCCGCGGCCGACCGAGAAGCAGGGCGCCACCGAGGCCGATTACCTCGATATGCTGCCGCCGCTCGATCAAGCCGAGTTGCAGATGGCGCTGGGTTACATCCTGGGCTCGGTGCACTACACCACCCTCGGCGAGTACGGTGATCACTTCCAGAACGAGCGCGTCAACGCACCGCTCAAGCAGTTCAACCGTCGCCTGGACGAGATCAAGAAGACGATCGAGCAGCGCAACCGACAACGCCGGCCCTACAAGTTCCTCCTGCCCTCGGGGGTGCCGCAGAGCATCAACATTTAGCGCACAACCTGCATGCATTACTGCATCCGGTTCCATACTGCGAAGTTCGACGTCCGCCAAGAAGACGAGAACACGATCAATCCCATTCCGGGCCAGAGCCTACTGCTCTGGCTGAAGGACAAGCTGGCCGGAACCGTCGAGCTGGACGAGCCGGATATGGAAGATTGGGGCTGGTACTCGGGCCTCGAGTGGCAGGGGCGCGACTACCTGCTCGGCGCCACGGCTCTGGAGGCCGAGCCGCCGAGCGCGGTCTACGAATGGATCTTCCAAGTCGACAAACATCGCACCCTGAAAGAGAAACTCTTTGGCCGCGAAAAGATGACCGCGGACGACGAGTGTTTGATGTTCTTCAAGTCGATCTTCGACGCTGCACCCGAGTTCGAAGGCGTCGAAGTCGACTAAGGCCCCCCCGCTTTCTCACTCAGCCGGCGCCACTGCCGCCACTGCCGCCCTGAGGGTCCTTTACGACGCCTGCTTTCAGATGGGCTTGGACTTGCATGAGAGTCTCCTTGCTAAGTTGAACGGGTTGATGTCGTCTGTCTCTGACTCGTAGCTTCGCTCAGCCGCGACTGCCACCACTGCCGGGTTGAGGGTCCTTCACGACGCCTGCTCTCAGATGGGTTTCGACTTGCACGATGATCTCCTGACCTTGTTATCAGCCGTTGTAGCGCCCCTTGCACTGGAATACGGAGAATCGCTCCCAAAACCGCCACGAGAACGAACCGAGAGGCCTCAACGCGGCGAATCCGGCACATAATCGGTGCTGCTGAGCAAAGGCGGCCCGATGCGAAAGAACAAGATGAAAGCGGCCCTCGCGGCCGATGAACCAGCACTTGGCTGCTCGGTGATGATTCCTTCACCGCAGGCGGTGGAGATGGTTGGCCAAGCGGGGTTCGACTGGGTGCTGATCGATATGGAGCATGGCACTCTCGGCCTCGAGACGGCTGAGCTGATGGTGATGGCCGCCGACTCAGCCGGCATCACGCCCATCATCCGTCCGCCGAGCAACGCCACCGCCGACATCTCGGCAGCCATGGATCGAGGCGCCGCCGGAGTGCAGATACCCCACATCAACACACCGGACGAGGCGCGGCGCGCGGTCTCGGCGGTGAAGTTCGGCGCCGGAGCCGGGCGCGGTCTGGCTGCCGGGACGCGGCCCGACAAGTACGGTCTCGGCGGGGAGGCGCCGGATTTCGTCGCCCGGAGCAATGCCGAGTCGCTGGTCTGCATCCAGCTCGAGCACCGTAACGCGATCGAGCACACCGACGAGCTGCTGCAGGTCGACCACGTGGACGTCTTCTTCATCGGTCCGTCGGATCTCTCGCAATCGATGGGCTACCCCGGCCAGCCCGGAGCCGCCCCGGTGCAGCGGGCGATCGAGCAGACGCTGGATCGCATCGTCGCGGCCGGCAAAACACCGGGCATGCCCGCCGGGAAGGACAACGTCGAAGACCTGATGCACCGTGGCGTGCGCTATATGTACACCCACCTGCCAAAGTTGATTGGGGCAGGTTCGGAAGAGTTTCTGCGAGCCTGCCGTTGACGAAACCCTTCGGCCGAGGCGAGCGGTCGTGAGACCGGCAAGCACTCTTTACGAAAAGTTCTGACAAGAAGTCGGAAGAGGAAACCGGAAAGCCCCTGTGATACGTTCGCGGCTCACAGCCCGGTGACCCGATGAACACCACCGAATGGACCTGCCCCGGCGCTGACGAGCATGGCTTCGTCACCTTTCCGTACCTGAAGCAGCAGGCGGCCGACTCTTCCGAAGAGGCCTTCCTTGATCGCTTCCCGCGGCCGGCCCTGCAGGTGGTCGACGATGTCCCAAGCATCGGTTCGGAGGCCTCGGTCCAAGCTGACAGCGGCGTCCAACTGCTGACGGAGTCGATCCAAGGCGCCGCGATTCTGCGTTATCTGACCCGGGTGACCTTCATCGCCAAACGGCCGGGTAACCCCTTCGCTCACCTGATCTCGGTCGGGCGATCGCCAAAGAACGACATCACCATCGCTGTCAACTCGGTCTCGAAAGTACACGGCTACTTCGTCCCCGACGGCGACCGCTGGAGCTTCACCGACCATGGCTCGTCCAACGGCTCGACGCTCAACGGCGAGGTACTGGCCTCTGGCCAGCACTACCCGCTGAAGGACGGCGATCGGCTGACGCTAGGGTTGGAGGTCACCCTCGAGCTCTTGTCGCCCGAGAGCCTCTACCGGAGAGTCCGCGAAGCAGCGCAACGCTCGACTCGCCGCGGAGAGCCCTTTCGCCGCGGGTGACGTAAGTCGTCGCTGGAGACCGAATGGGCTGCGCTCTGACCTCAAACGGCCAAGAGGGCCCAGTTCAGAGCCAAGGAGGCGCCGAAGAGCACTAACGCTGCGCCCTGGTGCCAACGGATCCGCTGGCTGAGACTGGCATCGCGCAGGCCGCCACGATCGTAGATCTCCATCGCTCGTGCGGCGTTACGAAAGGCCAACGGCTGGAGCACGAAACCGAAGATCGTCAGACCGAGAATCATCCAGCCTCGAGCGCGGCGCAACCAACTCTCGATCTCATCCAAGCCAGCCGTCTCGTCACCCGACTGGCTGTCAAAGCAGTCGGGGCACTCCTGACGCGCCGTCTCGAGCTGGCGGCCACAAATCACGCAATCCGAGGGCGGCGGTAGCACTAGGGCAGCGGCTTCAGACATGCGACTCTCCCATCGCCGAAATGGCTTCACCCAGGACAGAACGAGGCGTCACCCGCCATCCATTGTGAAGTTTCGAAGAAGGGCTGTCAATTCGTCGAGCGAAACGAAGATTCGGGCGGAGGCTAACGGAAGAAATTCGCTCCAGCCTTCGGTATCGTCTCTCCACTCAACGACCCGGGAGATCGAGCCATGAGCCAGTCCGACCGCGCCGACACGTTCCACCAGCTGCACCGCCAACCGCCGCTGATCCTACCCAATGCCTGGGATGCCGGCAGCGCCCGACTCATCGAGCAAGCCGGAGCACCCGCCATCGCGACGACCAGCGCCGGGGTCGCTTGGGCTCTCGGCCGGCGCGACGGCCACGGCCTCTCGCGACAGCAGGTGGCGGAAGGGGTTCGTACGATCGTCGCAGCCGTCGATGTGCCGGTGACGGCCGACTGCGAGAGCGGCTATGGCGACGGCACCGAAGCCGATGTCGCTGAGACGGTCCGGGCGATTCTCGGGGCCGGAGCCGTAGGAATCAATCTCGAAGACGCGCCCGGCCACGACGGTGCGCCGCTACTGACGCCCGAGGAGCAGGCCGGGCGGATTCGAGCGGCGCGTCAGGCAGCGCGGGACGAAGGAATCGAGCTCTTCCTCAACGCCCGCACCGACGTCTATCTGCGAGGTGTCGGCGAACCGTCCGAGCGCCGCGACCACGCGATCCGCCGAGCCGCGGTGTACCTCGAAGCCGGCGCCAGCGGCATCTTCATTCCCGGTGTCGTCGACACCGAGACGATCACCGCCCTGGCCTCAGCGATCGACGCGCCGCTCAACGTCATGGCCGGGCCCGGCGCGCCCACCATCGGTGAGCTGGCCGATCTCGGGGTCGCCCGAGTGAGCCTCGGACCCAAGGTGGCGCTGGCGGCCTTTGGCCTCGTCGAACGCGCGACGCGAGAAGTGCTCAGCGCCGGAACCTATGAAACCCTAGAGACAGGTCTCGACTACTTTGCGGTCAACAGGCTTTTCCCTGAGGCCTAGAGAGTACCGAATGCGATCGAGCTCGACACTCGCGCTACCGAGGGACGAAATGTTGGCGCGCATGCGCGCCCGCGACGCCTCTGCCGATGGCCACTTCCTGACCGGCGTGACAACGACCGGGATTTACTGTTTGCCGTCGTGCCCAGCGCGTAAGCCGAAGGCCGAGAACGTCGTTTTCTTCGCCAGCGAGGGCGAGGCTCGGGAGGCCGGGCTGCGCGCCTGCAAGCGCTGCCGCCCCGACCACTTCTATGCCGGCACGGATCCGGATTGCGATCGACTACTGGCCGCCTTGGCTGATTTGCAGCGCGACCCGACGGCCATTCCCGATGTGGCGGCTCTGGCCGCTCGGGTCGGTCTCGGCCACTCGAAGCTGCACACTCTCGCGCGCCGCTGCGCTGGCACGACACCAGCCGAGCTCATCCACGCCGGCCGAGTTCACGCCGCCAAGCGCCTCTTGCAATTGGGCAAGGTCGGCGCTACCGAAGCGGCCTTTGCCGTGGGCTACGAATCCGTATCGGCCTTCTACGCGCGTTTCAAGCGCGCCACCGGCATGACGCCGAGGGCTTTTGCCCGGTGTGGGCCGGCCTCCAAGAACGGCTGAGCGAACCGCAGTCGACCTCGCAGCCCTTACCATCCATTCCAGCCGGCTCGTTACATCTTGTGACAACCGAGACATCGACGGGTGACAAGGGCTCTCTAGGCTCTTGCCATGCGATATCGCAAGACCACGAATCCGTCCCCAAAGTTCATTCGCGGAGGACCCCTGCGGGTCTCTCGACTGCCAACGCCCCTCCTGCTCACGCTGTTGCTATCGACCAGCGCCACAGCGCACCAAGCCGGCAGCATCAGCATCCAGACCGTCTTTCCAGGTAGCCCGGCGGCTGCGGCCGGGATCGAGCCGGATGATCGCTTGGTCGAGCTCGCTGGGAGGCCGATCACCACCCACCAATC
>JBCCGX010000590.1:0-6390 GCA_039029035.1 Acidobacteriota bacterium
GCTGACGTTTCTCGGCCGGATCGATCACCAGATCAAGCTGCGCGGCTTTCGCATCGAGCTCGGTGAGATCGAGGCGGTGCTGCGGTCGCAGCCGCAGGTTCGCCAAGCGGTCGCCCTGGTGCGCCAGGATCTGCCGGGGGGTCCAGGCCTGGTGGCCTATGCGACGCCCAGTGGCGCCGAGCTGTCGCTCGATGAGCTCATGGCCGTGCTGCGTCGCCAGCTGCCTGAGTACATGGTACCGGCGATCCTGGTGCCGCTCGACGAGCTGCCCCTGACAGCCAACGGCAAACTGGACCGTAAGGCCTTGCCGATCCCATCGGGCGAGCCGGTGGGCGAGAGCGAAGCGCCCCCGGCGACGCCGCTCGAAGAGATCATCGCCGGCCTTTACGCCGAAGTACTGGGGGTCGACCGGGTGAGTCCCCGAGGCCACTTCTTCGCGCTCGGTGGCCACTCGCTGCTTGCCGCTCGCCTGGTCTCTCGCCTGCGCCAGGTCTGCCAGGTGGAGATCTCCTTGCGCCAACTGTTCGAGGCCCCGACCGTGGCAGGCCTGGCGACGACGGTGGCGGCGCTGCGTCGATCGGGCACAGCTCCCCCGGCGCCGCCGCCGAGCCGGGTGCCGCGGCAGGCGACGATGCCCCTGTCCTTCGCCCAGGAGCGGCTGTGGTTTCTCGACCAGCTCGAGCCCGGCACCGCCGCCTACAACCTGCCCCTGGCGGTGCGTTTGCGCGGCAACTTGAACGTTGCGGCTCTGCGCGCCAGCCTCGAAGCGGTGGTGCAGCGGCACGAGATTCTGCGTTGTCGCTTCCGTCTTCACGCGGGCCAGCCGACGGTCGACCTTGCCGGCGACGGGAGCGCCGACTGGGCCTGGGTCGACCTGCGCACTCTAACGAAGGAGAGGCACGAGCCGGCCCTGCAAGGCTTGTTGGAGAGCCATGTCGCACGCCCCTTCGATCTCACGACCGGGCCCTTGATGCGGGCCCTGTTGGTGAGCCTCGGCGAGGTCCACGTTTTTGCCGTCACGATGCACCACATCAGCACTGACGGTTGGTCGATGGGCATCCTGGTGCGCGAGCTGGCGGCCAACTACACCGCCGCGGTCACCTCGGATCAGGCTGATGGACCGCGATCCGGATTGCCCGCCCTGCCCATCCAATACGCCGACTATGCGGTCTGGCAGCGGCGCTGGCTACAGGGCGAGAGCCGTGACGCCCACCTCGCCTGGTGGCGACAGCATCTGAGCGGTGACCTGCCGGTTCTCGATCTGCCGTTGGATCGGCCGCGGCCACAGATCCAGAGCTTCCGTGGCGAGCGTGTCGGGCAACGCCTGGCACCCGAGCCCTCGACCGCGCTCGAGGCCTTGGGGCATCGTCTCCAGGCGACCCTCTTCATGACTTTGCTGGCGGCCTATCAGCTGCTTCTGGGGCGCTGGAGTGGTCAGCGCGATCTCCTGGTCGGTATCCCCTCGGCCGGGCGGACACGGCGCGAGACCGAGGATCTGATCGGCTTCTTCATCAACACCCTGGCGCTGCGCGCCAACCTGGGTGGAGTCCCCTCGGCGGAGCACACCTCCGAGGGTAGTGCCGAGCCCAGCTTGACCTTCGCCGAGCTCGTCGCCCAGACGAGAGCGACCGCACTCGACGCCTTCGCCCACCAAGAGGTGCCATTCGAACAGATCGTGGCGGATCTCGATCCGCATCGCGACCCGAGCCGCACGCCCTTGTTCCAGGCGTTCTTCAACCTACTCAACCTGGAACAGAGGGTCATCGAGCTGCCCCAGCTGATGCTGGAAGAAATGCCCCTCGCCGAGCCGCCGTCGAAGTTCGATCTCACTCTGTATGCCGCGCAAGCCTCGGACGGCCTGCGTCTGGAGCTGGTCTACAACGCCGATCTCTTCGACCGACGCCGCATGGAGGCCTTCCTCGATGCCTACGTCGGCCTGGTGGAACAGGTCGTCACCGACCCCGACCGGCCGATCGACGAGTACAGCCTGCGGACGGGCGCGGCTGCGGACGGGCTGCCGACCGCCGAGCGGGCCCAAGCTAGCCGGCCGCTGCTAGCAGACGACGCGGCCAGCCTCCCAGCGCTCGTCGCGACGACGGCCGAGGCCCAGGCCTCGGAGCCAGCGGTGAGCGACGGCACGGTGCACTGGAGCTATGGCGAGCTGTGGCAGCGCAGCGGTGAGGTCGCCAGCCAGCTCGCCGCGGGTGGCCTCGGCCGCGCCGACCGGGTGGCGATCTATGGCGAGCGCTCGGCCGAGTGGGCGGCGGCCGTACTCGGAGTGAGCCGGATCGGCGCCACCTTTCTGTTGCTCGACCCGGCCTATCCGACGGCGCGGCTGGCGGATCATGTGCACCAGGCCAAACCGCGCGGCTGGCTGCAGCTTGCCGAGCCCCCGGCGGAGCTGGCGGACCTGGCCCGGAGGTCGTGCGGCGATCGCCAGTGGCATGGGCCGCCAGCGGTCGACGCTACCCCACGATCGACGCCCTTACCCGCGTTACCGACGCCGAATGACCCGGCGTACGTCATCTTCACCTCGGGCTCGAGCGGGCGCCCCAAAGGCGTCCTCGGCAGCCATCGCCCCGTCGCGGCGTTCCTGGCCTGGTACCGCGAGCGCTTCGACCTCGGGAAGGAGGATCGCTTCGCGGCGCTCTCCGGCCTGGGGCACGACCCACTGCAGCGCGACCTGTGGACGCCGTTGATGCTCGGGGCCGAGCTGAGGATCCCATCGCCGGACCTGCTCACCGAGCCGGTGGAGCTGTGGCGCTGGCTGCGCCGCGAGGCGATCAGCGTCCTCCACCTGACGCCGTCCCTGGCTCGCTTCCTGCTCGACAGCGCGCCGGCGGGTGACTACTTGCCGGCGGTGCGCCTCGTCCTCTTCGGCGGCGAGCCCTTGACTTACGCCCTGGTAGCGCGGTTCCGCGAGCGCGCGCCGCGGGCCACCTGCGTCAACGTCTATGGCGCCACCGAGACGCCACAGGTGATGGCATTCCATATCGTGGAAGGCAACGAGGCAGGTCGTCGCGATGCTGGCCGGGTGCCTCTCGGCCATGGCAGGGACAGTGTCGACCTGGTGGTCACCGATCCCCGGGGCCGAGTTTGCGCAGTCGGCGAGCTGGGCGAGATTGGCGTGCGCAGCGCCGACCTGGCCCGCGGCTACCTAGGCGACGAGCCGCTCACCCGGGAACGCTTCGTCGCCGATCCGTGGACCGGCAACGCCCACTGCATCTACCGCACGGGCGACCTCGGCCGCTACCTTCCGGGGGGCGCCGTCGAATTCGTCGGCCGCGCTGATCAACAGGTCAAGATACGCGGCTTCCGGGTCGAGCCGGCCGAGGTGGAAGCCGCCCTGGCGACGCATCGGGCTGTCGCCGAAGTGACCGTCATCGGACGAGCCGAGGCGGCCGGCGACACTCGGTTGGTGGCCTACCTGGCGGCACGCGAAGGTCACGTGGCCCCGGACGACACTGGGCTGCGAGCCTTTCTGGCGTCTCGCCTGCCCGCGCCCATGGTGCCGAGCCACTTCGTCACCCTCGACTCGCTGCCCCGGCTGCCCAATCGCAAGATTGATCGCCGGGCCCTACCCGAACCCCAGGCGCACGCTGCAGGGCAAACTTATGTGGCACCTCGGACGCGGACTGAAGAGCAGCTGGCCGCCGTCTGGTCTCAGGTGCTGGGGATCGAACGAGTGGGCGTCCACGACGATTTCTTCCTCCTCGGCGGCCACTCGCTGATCGCCACCCGCCTGGCCCAGCGGGTGCGCCAGACTTTCGGTGTGGAGCTGCCGCTGCGCCGGCTATTCCAATCACCGACTCTGGTGGCGCTGGCCGAGTGGATCGACCTCGCCCACCGCGAGCGCCAAGCCTCGGCTGTCGAGCTGCCGACGATCTTGCCCGATCGGGACCACCGCCACGAACCGTTCCCGATGACCGACGTGCAGCAGGCCTATTGGATCGGCCGCAGCGCCGCCCTCGAGCTCGGCGACGTCGCGACCCACAGCTACCTGGAGCTGGAGTACCCGCAGCTCGATTGCGAACGCTTCGCCGCCGCCTGGCAGCGGTTGATCGACCGCCATGCGATGCTGCGCGCGGTGATGTTGCCCGACGGGCGCCAGCGAGTGCTGGAGGATCTGCCGCCCTACGAGATCGCGACGCTGGATCTGCGCCACCGGTCGCCGGACGAGATCGCGGGCGCGCTCCAGGCGGTACGCGACGAGCTCTCCCACCAGGTGCTCGACCCGGAGCGCTGGCCGCTGTTCGAGCTGCGCTTCACTCGCCTCGAAGACCGGGTGATCCTGCACATCAGCCGTGACGCCCTGCTCTACGACGCCTGGAGCCTGGTCTTGCTCTTGCGCGAGCTGGTCCAGCTCTACCGCGAGCCGTCGACACCACTCGAACCACTGACCCTGACCTTTCGGGATTACGTGCTGGCCGAAGAGGACCTGCGCCAGACCGATCTCTACAACCGCTCGGTGGAGTACTGGCAGACACGGCTCGACAATCTGCCGCCGGCGCCGGAGCTGCCCCTGGCGGTCGACACCGCATCCCTGCGCAATCCCGGCTTCGAGCGGCGCCAGGGGCGCTTGGACTTGGCCGGCTGGCAAGCTATCCGGCAACGCGCGCAGTTGCGCGGCCTCAGTACCTCGGCAGTGCTGCTGGCGGCCTACGGTGAAGTGTTGGCAAGCTGGAGCAAATCGCCCCGCTTCACCCTGAATCTGACGCTGTTCAATCGCCTGCCGTTCCACCCCCAGGTCGACCAGCTGGTGGGCGACTTCACCTCTCTCACCCTGCTGGAAATCGAGGTGCAGCCGGGCGAGAGCCTGGAGGGCCGCGCCCAGCGTTTGCAGGCACGCCTGTGGGAAGACCTGGACCATCGCTACGTCGGCGGCGTGTGGGTGATGCGCCAGCTGGCACGGCGACAGAAAGACGGGCTACGGGCACGCATGCCGATGGTCTTCACCAGCACTCTCGGGCTACGCCAGGAAGCGGTGCAGGGCGCGCAGGAGCTCGCCGGCCGGGTGGCCTACAACATTACCCAGACACCGCAGGTGTGGCTCGACCACCAGGTGACCGAGACCCCGGAAGGCTTGTTGTTCAACTGGGATTCGATCGCCGGACTCTTCCCCGAAGGTCTGGTTGACGGCATGTTCGAGGCCTACCAGGCTCTGCTCGTCGACCTGGCGGCCGGCGACGGCGCCTGGCAAGCCGGCGATCGCTGCCATACGCCGGCGGCCGACCTGATGCTGTACGACGGCGTGAACTCCACCCTCGCCCCTGCACGCGTCAGCCCGCCGCCCGAGGGGCTGCTGCACCAGCCCTTCCTCGGGCAGGTGGTGCGCCGTACCGATGCCATCGCCGTCGTCGACGACGATCTCTATCTGAGCTATGGCGCGCTGCACCGCCAAGCCTGCCACCTGGCGCACGCACTGCGACAGCTCGGTGCAAGGCCCAATCGACTGATTGCCGTGGTCATGGACAAAGGCTGGGAGCAGGTGGCGGCAGTTTTGGCAATCCTCGAGGCCGGCGCTGCCTACCTGCCGATCGACGCCGAGCTGCCGGCCGAGCGCCGCGACGTTCTCCTCAGACAGGGCGAGGCCGAGGTGGTCCTGACGCAGCCGCGATGGCGCCACCGACTGGACTGGCCGTCCGGCGTGCAGGTGCTCTCCGTCGACGGCGAGGCACCGACCGAGCCTCCCGAACTGGGCAGTAACCCAGCCACGCCGACCGATCTCGCCTACGTCATCTTCACCTCCGGTTCCACCGGCATGCCGAAGGGAGTGATGATCGATCATCGCGGCGCGCTCAACACCTGCCTCGACGTCAACCGGCGCTTCGCCGTCGGCGCCGAGGATCGGGTGCTGGCCCTTTCGGCACTCAACTTCGACCTCTCGGTCTATGACATCTTCGGTCTGCTCGCGGCCGGCGGCACGATCGTTCTGCCGGCGGCCGACCGTCGGCGGGACCCAGCGCACTGGACCGAGCAAGTACGGCGGCATGGCGTGACCTTGTGGAACTCCGTGCCCGCCTTGATGGAGATGCTGGTGGAGTATTCGAGCCTCGGTGTTGCGGGCGGCATCACTCCTCTGCGCCTGGTTCTGCTCAGTGGCGACTGGATCCCGGTGACCCTGCCGCAGCGCCTGCGGGCCCTGCACGCCAAGGCCGACTCCCTCGAGCTGATCAGCCTGGGCGGAGCCACCGAGGCGTCGATCTGGTCGATCCTCTTCCCCATCGGTGAGGTCGAGCCCGGCTGGAGCAGCATCCCCTACGGCCAGCCGATGGACCTCCAAACCTTCCACGTGCTCGATCCGGCCCTGCGACCACGACCGCGTTGGGTGCCGGGTGAGCTCTACATCGGCGGCATCGGCGTGGCCAAGGGCTATTGGAAGGATCCACA
>JBCCGX010000591.1:0-6387 GCA_039029035.1 Acidobacteriota bacterium
CGTGCCAGCGTTCGGCTTCGGGCAGGTTCTCGGCGCTGCGCTGGGAGGTGACTAGGAAGCGATCGTCCCACAGGTCGCGCCAATCCCGCCGGATCCAGCTGACGCGCAAGTCGGAGTTCGGATTCAGGCGCCGCTCCACCGTAACGACCCACTCCTCGACCGCGCTGCGCCGCAGCCTCAGGTTGGGTTGATCGACCTGCAGCCGCCTGAAGGGCGCGATCTCGAGAAAGACCCAACATGGGGCGTTGAAGTCGGCGGGGTCGACCTCGGCGCAGGTGTTGCCGGTCGGATCGCTCCAGGCGTAGACACTGAAGCCGGAGAACGGCTGATCACGCACGAAGTCATCCAGGAACTGCTGCGGGAAAGGCTCCGAGAAGCGGGAGAACGTCGCCGAGAGCAGCGTTCGGCCGTCGCCCGAGAGATCGGCCTTGACGCCGAATCGGGGCGCTACGGACGTGTCGTCGACCAGCCGTCTGCCGATGTCGTCGAGGCCGCGCACGGTCTCCAATCGGAGACCGACGCTGACCAGCCAGCGGCCGAAGTTGAGCGAGTCGTTGACGAACAGCGCCAGGGTGTTGGCCTCGGTCGCGCGCGACTCGCGGCGCCAGAAGTTGAAGAACCGGAAGGGTTGGAAGTTGCCGGTCAGCGGGTCGAAGTCGGTGCAGCGGCTGTTCTCCAAACACTCCGGCCGGCGATCCAAATCAATGAACAGCTGACCTTCGACGGCCCGGCCGGTCGCGGGGTCGATCCCATCACGACCGGAGACGTTGAAGCCGAAGCGCGATCCGGAGCTCTGCAGATCGATCCCGAAGCGCAGATCGTGCTCGACTTCACCCGAGCGCACGAAGGCGTCGGCCGTGACACTCGCCTGATCGCGCCGTCGGCTTTCGACCCCCTGCTCGGTGAGCCCGTTCCAGATCGCGAACGATGGCGATGTCACCGGGGCCCTGCGCCGGAAGGCATCGGGGAGAGTCGCCTCGTGCGGGGCTCCGTCCGCCGCTCCGTCCGCCGCCCGTCGGCGATTTGCCAGGTCACGCTCCAGGCGGCGGTCCTGCAAGGCCGCCGTCGCGGTGAGGGTCAAGCCGTTGCTCCGGGTCGTCGACCACTCGACTTTGGCGAACTCGCCGTCCTGAGATCGTTCCTGGAGCGCGAAGATGTCGCCGGGCAGGGCGTTGAAAAACGTGCTCCGCAAGGCACTGGGCCGCGGGTTGGCTCGGTTCTCGCCGGGGGTGCGGTCGAAGGGCGCGAAGGTGGTGAACGAGGCCGCGTCGGCGGTCAGCTGACCGATCAGCATCTGATGTTGACCGGGCTTCCAGGTGAGCTTGACAGCGCCGGAGGAGATCGACGTGTCCTGGTCCCAGCGGGCGTCCTGAGCCGACGTGCCCTGCACAGTGGGCCGATGGAAGGCTGTCGTGCTGGTCTCGGCGGCGGTGAAGAACCAGAGCTTGTCGGCGAGCTTCGACAAGGGGCCGCCGAAGGTTGCCGCGAGGCTGCCATCGAGGCCACCGAGACCGGCATTGGCGGCCTCTATCTCTGGCTGCAACGCCCGGGCCGGATGGCGGTAGTCCTCGGTCCAGTCGTTGTGGGTGAGGAGCCAGCGGACCGAGCCGGCCAGGTCGTTCTTGCCCGAGCGCGTCACGGCATTGATGATCGCTCCCGAAGCTCGCCCGTACTCGATCGGCAGGGCGGCGGTCACGACGTCGATATCGTGGATGGCGTCGTAGCTCAGGTTGAGGCCGAAGAGTCCGGTGGTGGCGTCGGTCGTATCGACGCCGTCGACCAGGAAGAGGTTGCCGGCGCGCAGCGCTCCGGCGACGTTCGGGTTGCCGTCTTCGCCTCCGCCGACACCGGGTAGCAACAAGGCCCCGTTCTGGTAGAAGCGGGCCAGCGGCAGGTCTTCCAAGAATTCGCGGCTGACGCTGGCCCCGACCCGGGTCGCGAAGCGGTCGATCAGCGGCGCGACCGCCAGCACCTGGATGCGTTCCTCGGGCGC
The DNA here is from genome assembly GCA_039029035.1 of Acidobacteriota bacterium. Classification (GTDB taxonomy): domain Bacteria; phylum Acidobacteriota; class Thermoanaerobaculia; order Multivoradales; family J023; genus JAAELT01. Next base: position 1,994 of record JBCCGX010000591.1, read on the forward strand.
CGTCGGTGGGGCCGGTGGGTCATCGGCGCTCGGGAGCCTGAGAACGACCTCGGTGGTCTTGTCGATATACACCCGAAGGTCGCTGCGGCTGGCCCGCAGACCCAACATCTCGGCGCTGACTGCATAACTGCCGATGAGCAGTGCCGGAAAGCGAAACCGGCCTCGGTCGTCGCTCGTAACGCTCTGCCGTCCCTGGGTGCCGCTGAGCCACACTTCTACTGCCGGCAGCGGCCGATCCTCGGCATCCACCACCACACCCGAGAGTACGCCGGTCTGGATCCCTTCGGCGATCAGCGTCGTCGGAGCCAACACAAGGAGCACCAGCCAGACGATCCCGGCGCGACCGCGAATTCTTATCGATCGAGAGCGGTTGACCATCCTACATCTTTATGCGAAATCTCTTCGCCGGTCCGATAGACTGAGGTGTACCGCAGACTGAGTTATGCGATAGATCTCAGGCTGTGTTTCATCGCGATGCGTCGCGAAGCTCTCTTTTTGACCGACACCACCATCTTCTCAGAGGTTGCCCGATGATGCGCCAATCGTTCTTCTGGCTGTCCTTCTTTCTCGTCTCGTCTGCGCTGCAGGCCGCCGAGCCCCGAAGCCCCTATGTCGCCTTACGTTCTGGCATGATCGATACTCGGATCGTGAGCTCCCTCACCAGCCTGGCCGGTGTCGAAGGCCCGGTACTGGTCAAGCTTGCCGGTCCGGCGACCGCGAGCCAACGGCAGCAGCTCGAAGACACCGTGGCGGCCATCTACGCCTACCTGCCGGACGATACGTTCCTGGTTCGGCCACGATCCGCTAACCTGGCGGCGCTCGAGGATGTCGGTGCTGTGTGGGTCGGCACCGTTCCTCCGCAGGCCAAGCTCTCGCCGGCCCTCGATATTACGCGCGGCGGCTCGGCGGACGACCGCTTCGCCGTGTTGCTGCACCTGCTGCCAGACGGGGATCTCGAAGCGGCGCGCCAGGCTATCCAGGCACTCGTGCCAGAGGGTGTTGTCGGTCACGCTCAGGGGCGGCGCTTCTCGCGATTGCGCCTGTTGCTCAGCGCGGCGGATATCGAACGCTATCGCGACGTCCTGGCGCAGCGGGCGGATGTTGTCTGGATCGAGCTCGAGAACCGCCGGGTGCTGCTCAACGACACCACCATCTGGGTTGGCCAGTCCGGTCTCGACGGCGGCCAAGCGACGCCGATCTTCGATCAGGGGATCCACGGCGAGGGCCAGGTGGTGGCGGTGCTCGACACCGGTATCGACCCGGACAGCTGCTTCTTTCGCGACGCCAGTGGCGTTCTGCCTCCGACCAATCCCTGCGACGGCGGCACGTTGGTCGACCCCACGGCGCGCAAGATCATCGCGACGAACTTCCTGGCCGACGCCGACTGTGACGGTGGCACCATCGCCGGCAACGAGTGGGACAACCACGGCCATGGCAGCCATGTTGCCGGCACCGTCGCGTCCGACAATCTGAGCAATCCGATCGTCCACGATCCCGGCGACGGCATGGCGCCGGGTGCTCAGCTGGTGATCCAGGACGGTGGCTTCGCGCCCGACAACTGCGCCGACCTGCCCGGCCTCGGCTGCCCGGTGGTCGATCTCGTGCCGATCTTCCAGCAGACCTATGACCAGGGCGCGCGGATCCACACCAACTCCTGGGGCGATCGCGAGAACTTCTTCCCACCCAACATCTACTCCGCCGGCAGCGAGGACGCGGACGAGATGATGTGGACCCATCGCGATTTCCTGCTGGTCTTCGCCGCCGGCAACTCCGGTCCGAACGACGCTACGGTCGGCAGCCCGTCGACCGCCAAGAGCGTGCTGTCGGTGGGAGCGACCCAGCGTGCCGCCGCTGCCGGCTCGATCGCCAGCTTCTCGAGCTGCGGTCCGGTCGACGATGGGCGTATCAAGCCGGAGATCACGGCCCCTGGCGTGAGCATCATCTCCGCCTCGACCGACAACAACACCGGCACCAACAACTGTGGCACCACCTCCTCGAGCGGTACCAGCATGGCCGCTCCGGGCGTCGCTGGCCTGGCCGCCCTGGCGCGCCAGTACTTCACCGATGGCTTCTACCCCTCGGGTGCTGCCACACCGGCCGACGGCTTCGTGCCCTCCGGTGCCCTGCTGCGCGCCACCGTGGTGCATTCAGCCACTCCGATGGAGAATCTACCGCCGGTACCGAGCAACTGTCAGGGCTGGGGCCGGGTGACCCTCGATCGTGCCCTGGCGTTCGACGGCGGCGACTTCGATCTCCTCGCCATCGACGAAAACGGTGCCGGTCTCACCACCGGCGAGGAGCAAACGTTTCAGTTCGAGGTGCAAGCCGGCCAGCCCCTGCGCCTGACCCTGGCCTGGACCGACTTCCCGGCGTCCCCCGGCGTGGCGACCCACCTGGTAAACGATCTCGACTTGATCCTCGAAGGCCCCGATGGCCAACGGATCGGCAACGCCCTCTCGGCCGGACAATCGACCATCGGCGGCAGCGCCGATCGCCTCAACACCCTCGAGAAAATCCTCATCGCGGCGCCCGTCGCCGGCACCTACACCGCGCGGGTCAGCGCCTTCAACGCGCCCCAAGGTCCCCAGACCTTCGCCCTGGTCGTCACCGGCGACCTCGAGCTTTTCGGCATCTTCACCGACGGCTTCGAGTCCGGCGACTTCACGGCCTGGTCGTCCGCCCCTTGATCGGTCGCGTCGAGCTCCGAGTCGACTCAGAGCCCGAGTTGGTCGAAGAGGAACGTGGCTTCGAGCGATAGATCCTCGATCCTCTTCGACAGCGGCCGGCCGCCGGCGTGGCCGGCTTTGGTGTCATAGAGCAGGAAGACCGGCTGGTCGGAGGCGGTGGCCGCCTGCAGGCGGGCGGTCATCTTGCGTGCCTGTAACGGCGGCACCCGGGTGTCCGCATCGCCGGTGGTCAGCAGCACGGCGGGGTAGGCGGTGTCGTCGCGGACGTTCTGGTAGGGCGAGTAAGCGTAGAGGAAGGGGAAGTGCTCGGGGTTGCTGGCGTCGCCGTACTCCATCAAGGCGGGTGGGTTGTTGTTGGGGAACTGGTAGTAGCGCACCATGTCGAGGTCGGGGAACTGGCAAAGAACGGCGCGGTAGAGCTCAGGTCGCTGGGTGAGGGCGGCGCCGACCAGCAGGCCGCCGTTGCTGCCGCCTTGGATGGCCAGCTTGTCGGGCTGGGTGATGCCTTCGGCGATGAGCCATTCGGCAGCGGCGATGAAATCGTCGAACACGTTCTGCTTGTTGCCTAGCATGCCGGCACGGTGCCAGGCATCACCGAACTCACCGCCACCGCGCAGATTGGCCACGGCGTAGACCCCGCCGCTCTCGATCCACAGCGCCGCCAGATCGCTGAAACGGGGCGTGAGGCTGACATTGAAGCCGCCGTAGCCGTAGAGCAACGTCGGCCGTTCGACGCCAGGCTCGAGATCGGCGCGCTGGACGACGAACATCGGGATCTGAGTGCCGTCTTTGGAGGCGTACCAGACCTGCCGTGTGGCATAGGGGGCAGGATCGAACGGCACCGAGTCCCGGCTCCAGACCTCGCTGGTACCGGTCGTGGTGTCGTAGCGATAGATTGTCGCCGGCTCGGTGTAAGACTGGAAGCTGTAAAAGGCGGAAGAGCTTTCCCAGTTTCCCCGGGGTGTGTTGGCCGAGCCCGGTCCCGGCAGCTCGACCTCGCCACGCGGCTCACCGTCCGGACCGAAGCGCTCGATACGCGAGATGACGTTGTGCAGCGAACGGACGAAGACTTCACCGCCGATGAGGGAGAAACCCTGCACGGCATCGTCTCGCGCCGGAACGATCTCGCTCCAGGCTTCGGGCGCCGGTTGCTCGAGATCGATCGCCAAGATGCGGCCGGTCGGTGCCTGCCAGTCGGTCTGGACGATGAGCCGGTCGCCAGCGAAGGCAGGAAAGAAGTTGGCGACGAGATCACCGGTCAATGGCTGTGCCGGGCCGCCCTGCTCGAGATCCTGCACGAAAAGCTCGGTGCGGCTCCAGCCATGGGCCACGGTGAACAGCAGGTAGCGACCGCTGTCCGAGAGGTCGACAGAGATCCAGAAGTCCGGGTCGAAGCCTTGGCCGAAGACTTCCTGGTCGTCTGCCGGATCGCTACCGAGCCGGTGGTAGAAGATCCGAAAACCGGTTTGCCGGTCCTGTCGCCCGTAGTACAGGCCGGTCTTGTCTGGCGTCCACACGATGCCGCTATAGAGCGCCTCGGGCAGCTGATCCGGCAAGTCCTGGCGTGTCTCGACGTCGAGGATGCGGATCGAGGTCTCGTCGACCCCGCCTTCACGGACCTCGTAGGCAAGAAGCTGCCCGTCCTGGCTGATCGCACCGATGCCGACGCTGGTGGTGTGGTCCCCGCTCAAGGTGTGGGGGTCGATC
>JBCCGX010000592.1:0-6381 GCA_039029035.1 Acidobacteriota bacterium
GATCAAGTCCGGGGCGCAGGGCTACCTGGTGAAGGACCTCGAGTCCGACCAGTTCATTACCCTGCTGCAAGGGGTCGTCCGCGGTGAGCCGGCTCTCACCCCCCACCTGGCCCGCAAGCTGTTGACCGAATTCGCCAAGGGTGAGAAGAGCGCTCCGAAGAGCAAGGATCCCGACGCCCTCACCGAGCGCGAGATGGAAGTTCTCGAAACCATGGTCGACGGCGTGACCTCCAACCGCGCCCTGGCCAAGACCTTGGGCGTGAGCGAGAACACGGTGAAATTCCACGTGCGCAACATTCTCGACAAGCTGCACTTGCACAATCGGGCGCAGGTGGTGAGCCACGCCCTGCGCCATGGCCTCGTCGTGCCGTCAAAAGACGAGGCGGGACCGGCCTAGGCGCCGACCTCAGCGGCCGTCTTCTATCTCGGCGTAGACCCGCTCGATATTGCGTGGGAAATGCCAGGGGAACCGATAGCCGGCATACTGTTCCGGTAGCTCGATCCCCTCCTTCGCCGCGTCGACCCCCTTCCCCTGGCGGACGTAGGGCGCGACGGCGCCGCGCAGCCACTCGAGATAGGCGATCAACGCACGGACGTCGTCGGCGCTCGACACCGGGCCATGGCCGGGGATGAAGCGGGTAGCGCCGAGCTGAAGGATCTTCTCGAGGGTCGCGATCCACTCCTCGGAGTAGCCGTCATCGATGTTCGGCAGGCCGCCGTTCCACAGGAGGTCACCGCAAAAAGCGACCTTCTCCTGTGGCAGGAAGACGATGGCGTCGCCATCGGTGTGGCCGCGGCCCAGGAAGTAGATCTCTACTCTTCGGCCACGGTGTAGCGTCACGTGGGCCTCGAAGGTCAGATTGGGTAACGGAACGGCGGCACCACCCTCGAGCCGTGCCAGCAGATCCCGTTGATTGTGCAGCACGTTCTCGAGCCGCAGACGCTCGGCCTCGTCGGTCGTCGTTTCGAGCTGCGCTGCCTGGCGCTCGACAGCGCCGGGCAGCTGTTCGGCCACCTCGTCGAAGTAGGTTCGCAGCCGCTCCCGTGTCGCGTGATGGGTGATCAGCTCGACATCCTTGGCGTAGGCCCAGGCGCCGCCGGTGTGGTCGCCGTGGTAGTGGCTGTTCACCACATAGCGAATCGGCTTGTCGGTGTGCTGGCGCAACAAGGCGCCGGCCTCCTCGACATGCGAAGGCGTCCAATGGGAGTCGAAGATCAGCACGCCGTCGTCGAGCACAATGGCGCCCGAATTGCTGACCGCACGCCAGGAGTCGAGCGCTTCGTCGGTCGGTAGGAAGGCGAAAACGCCGTCGGCAAGGGGCTCGATCGTCAGCCGCGGCTCGGCAGCCGATGCCGGCTGGGCCAACAGGCTGAGCGCAATCCCGAGGAGCAAAGCGATGGTCTTCATGAGGGCCTCCGGGCCGAGTATGTTATCGGTTGACGGGTCGAGGGATGCGACTTCGACGATCGGCTCGATGGGTTGCAGGCGCATCGCGCCGTCGCGACCGGCGTTGGATGAGACAATGAAGCGGCCATCCAGGGTTGGGCGACAATCTCCGTTTCAATCACATTGGTGCCGGCGCCTGACAACCTCTGACAAGGTGAATCGTAGTGCTTCAGACGATCAAAGCCGATCCGGGGCAGGAATCTGGGCGCGACCCAGGAATGACTCTTGTGAGATCGGTTTTGTGCCTCATCGCAGCCAGTTGGTTAGGCTACGTGGCGATTGTCGAGGGCTTCCGGTTCGGCGCAGTTGACATGAACTCTCCGGTTGAGGCGGAGGTGTTTGGCTCGTTCGAGAAAAAGTCTTTTTGGAAGCCCCAGGCTTGGCTGCTGGTGACGACACCGTTCTCGAACGGAGAACACCTGCGAGTCGATATTCGGCCCGAGCAGTACGAAGCCTATCGACGGGGTGATGTTGTTCGCCTTTTTCCTCTCGAGGGGCGGAAGGACTTCATCACCGACCGTGAGTTGTGGCCGGAAGAGCCATTATTGAGGATGGGACAGTTTGCATTCTCCTGGCATCCTTTTGCTGCCGTCGCGTCGGCAGGGTTTGGCCTGTTCTATCTGGTGCTTGGGGTTCTAGGTGTTCGAAGAGAGTTGGCCTCGCTCGACGTGCGGCTCTTCATGCTGCATGAAGTCCTGGAATTGCTCTTGATAGCCGCGGTCGGCTTGGCGCTCGCGGCCGCCGCCGTTGCCAGTCTGTGGTCCTCGAAACACCAAGGTGAACGGTTTGTTGGTGTGACCGGATCCGAGGTCGAGTCGCTGGTTGTGAGCGACGTTGCCAAGCTGCATCGCTCGTTCCATCGGCATCGCTTTTTTGCCCTGGGGACGACGCAGGCAGGGAACGATGTCGAGAAGGTCGGGATAGACCGATCCATGTTTTACGGTCTGCGGCGCGGCGACGAGATCTTCGTCGTACGTTGCAACGGACCCAGCTGCCTGGCGCTGCCCACGGAGGTTCAGGCGGTTCGGCCGATGATCAACTTCTTGGGGGTGACCTTTTCTTGGCAGGTGCTTCTCACCCCTCTCTTCGTGTGTGTCGCCGTCGTGCTAGCTCTTTGTCTGAGGATGAGGGCCTCTTTGCTGGCAGATTTCTGGGTCAACTGGTGGGCCTTGAGGCAGCTCGAGAAGCGAACGATGGCTTGACCCGGGCCCAATCTCGGAAGCGTGATGGAGGTCAAGTGATCTGCGCCGCGAGCCACTTCCCGCGCCGCGAGCCGACGGCCTTGGCTTGTTCGACCAAGGTCTGGCGTTCCTTGGCCGATACGTTGCGCACCAAGTAGCGGAGCATGAGCTGATGCAAGCGGTAGCTGGCTTCGAAGGGCTCGTCTCCGACTTGGAAATCGGCCAGGTTCAGGGTTCGGGGATCGAGCCGGGCGCAGACACCTTCGGCGAAGGCTTCTGCCGTTTCGGGCTCGAGCCACGTCAGCGCGAGGTCCAGGAGATAGAACAGAGCATCCTTGGAGCCGGGGAACTTCTGTGGGTAAAGCTTGATGATCTGAGGACACAGCTCCGGATCGTCGTCGAGTAAGAGCAGCAGGTGAATGAGTCCGGGGGTGGCGAACTTCCATTCGACCCAACAGGTCTGGACGAAACTCAGAGCGCGTTGGTCGATCGGTAGCCAGCCCAGCCATCGGCGCACGATCATGCCGGTGGAGATGCTGAACGATCCATAGAGATCGCTCCGCGCGAGGCGGATCGCAGCCTGGCACAGCTCGATCGGCAGGCGCTCGGCCCAGGGTTCCGCCAGGGCCAGGATCTGGCGACTCGTCGTTGGCGCGATCCAGTCGGGAGGCAGTGTCAACAGGGCGCTGAGCTCGGGTGGTGGATCGTCGCCGCGATGGGCTGCCACACGCTCGAGAGTCGCATGCAGGCTGGCTTGATCTGGCGGCGACTGCGTGCCGCGGGTGTTCAGGCTCGACGTTGGCCCGTCAGGCTGTTGGGGTTCGCGCTGCTGCTGAGTGTACTCCCGTCGATCATGCTGTGTCTGCCACCGGGCTTGGAATTCCGGCAGCCGCCGTCGAGTGTTGTTGCTCCAGGTCTCGCCGAGCTCGTCCGCCAGGTCTTGTGGCGCAAAGCCGGTGAGCCCCAGCTCGGCGAGGTAGCTCAGCAGCTGCTGCACGCGCGAGCTGTTGTAGGGCAGGCTGGCGCGCGTCAGCTCACGGCGCAAGCGGCGACCGACTTTGGGTGCATCGAGCTCGCACACCAGCTCGAGCCACGAGGGCTCCGCGGCTTGCTGGATGTCGAGCGGTGGCTGCCAGAGCTCGCGTGCGAGCTCGCCGAGACCGCAGCGGGCGACGGCCACAGCAAGGCCGAGGTTGTCCGGCCACCGGTGCAATGCCGCCGACAGCCGATCGGCGTCGCGCGGGTCACCGATGCGGCCGAGCGCCAAGGCGATGGGCGCGCAGGTGGACCGAGAGGCAGTCCCCAAGGCCTTGCGTAGCCACGGTGCCAGCTCCGGCATGGCGATCTGCTGCGCAGCGATCAGAGTGACCTCTTCGAGCTCCGCCGAGCGCGCCAACTCGCGGCAGAGCAGGGAGCGCTCCGAGCCGGGTGATTGTTTGAGATACGCGACCGTCACCACGGCCGCCACGTCCTCCTTCCACGGCTCGTCGTAGGGCACGTCACGGTTGCGTCGCGCACAATAGCTCAGCAGCCCGACCGCAGCGGCAGGCGACAGGTCGGCCACTGTCATCGGCGGTCGGTGCAGTTCTTCGGGCTCCGGCGGGCTCCCGGCACGGATCTGGTTGGCGATGCGCGCTGCGCTTCCTGGCTCGCTCGGCAAAGCGGATAGCAAGGCTTCACCGCGGTCCAGATAGCTCGTGCAACGTTGGGCCGCAGCGAGCCACTCCAGACGACCTTCGGCGGTCAGGATCTGGCCAATCCGCTGCAGGCGCCAGCCCGGCACGCTGTCCGGCTGCAGGGCGTCGGCTGAGGCCGGGGCCTGCCGGAGAAGGCGGTGCGCGGCCACGTCGCTGTAGTGGTAGCCGTGGTTGGCGCCCTCGGCGCTGTTGGCGACCGCCGCCAACAGCTCCGGATCGCGGCCCATCAGGGCCTGGCGCAGATTCCATTCCAGCTTGGCGTCGTCGTCTCCGGGGCCGTCGGGTGGTGGATCGCTGAGCCGGGCTGGCGCCTCGGACGCGTGAGGCCAGGCTTCGTTGCCATCATTCCACCAGAAGCCGCGGTGTAGGTTCTCTGGCGTGGCTCGGTCCGATAGGCGCAGCCCACAACGCTCGGCAAAGCCGCGCAGCTCGGCGGCGAGGTGCCTGCGGATCGGCTCCCGGTGCTCGCTGGCGTAGGTGTAGTAGCCGGCAAGCTCGCCGCCGGCGGTCGCCCCGATCAGTTTGCGCGCGACGACGGTGCCATCCACCCGGCGGCCAAAGATCACTTGCTTGTTGACGTCGAGAGCGTTGGTCAGAGTGCTCGATGCGTTGAATCCACCTTCGAGGGTCAGGCAGGTATTGAAGTAGGAGCCCATACGCAGGGCGTGCAGTGGATCCTTCTCGGTCTCGAAAGTGATCGTCTGGCCTTCGATCTCGAAGCTGCAGCGGAGCCCCTCGAGCCAGGCGGCGGTCTCGATGCCGTTGGCGGTCGCGCGTTCGAGCCAGGCTCGGTTCTCCGGCCGCAGATCGAGCGGTTGCCCAGCGATCAAATCGCCGAGGAAAGCGCGGAACAAATCGAGGTCGGTATCGTCGGAATGCAGCAGGTGGAAGGATTGCTGGAAGCCTGTGGGCAGCTGGTCGGGCAACTTTCGGCCGAGGATCCGGGTCGCCGCCTTTCTGCAGGCGGCCTCGAGTGCCTGCGCCAGACTGTCCTGGCGATACGTCTCTAGCGCTCGGCGCAGCGTGTTCCTGGCCCGCCGAGCCTTGGCCTCATTACGTCTCCTGGCCCGGTGCTCGTCCGTGAGCTGACCCAGGGTCGACTCGAGGAGGTTCTCGGGCATGTTGCCGGAGCTGCGCCTGGCTTCGAGAAAAGCGATCTGGCGTTGGCGTTTTTGCTCCGACTGCAGCGGTGCCAGCACCGTCGACGAGAAGGCCTCGCCTTGCCCGCAGAGACGCCGATAGTGCAGATAGGCGGCGAGATCGGACAGTGGCAGGTCGAGGACCTGCGCCAGTGGCTCGAGCTCGGGTGGGGGCTGCTCCAGGCGAACGGTCGCCCAGGCCTCGAGCGCCGCGGCGAGATCCTGGTCCTCGATCGCCAGGGCTTGGGAGATAGCGAAAAGGGCGCCACTGCTAGTGGCACTCTCGTCGCGGCTCTTGCTGTGCGCCACCAGCGCCAGGATGAGGGCCGAGCTCCAGGCGCGGCCGGCGTCGAAGAGATGCAGAAACCACTCCTCTTCGAGCCACGGGGGCGGTTCGTCGAGCGACCGCAACAGCTCGACAGAATCGAGATAGCGACTGACATCCCGGGTCGGGCCTGTAAGGTCTACAGCACCCTCTATCACGTCGGCCGCCAGGACTCGCCGCACCAGCTCCGGCGGTAAGTCCATCTCCAACAGCTCGGTGAGCTTGGCATTCAGGCGACCTTGCTCCGCCATCGCCAACAGCTCGGATCCCAACAGCGCCACACCCTCCTCGTCGAGTGCCTTAAGAGCATCCACCAGAAACCCGAGCTGCTTGCGCTTCGGTGGCTCGCGTAGCGGCCACCGTAGCTCGGGGTGCAGCAGCGAGACCGTCAATCGCGCCGCCTGGGCGCGGTCGCCGACTCCCTGAGTCGACGCCTGTAGTCCTGCCCCGATGGCTGCACCCGATGCTCGCCACACGGCGCAGATCGTCTGCCCCATCGTCGTGAGAGAGCTCGAGTCGCTGGCCAGCACGGCCCGCAACAATCGGCGGCGTGACACCGGACGGGCCTCGTCGTTCCGAACCCAGGCGAGGA
>JBCCGX010000593.1:0-6381 GCA_039029035.1 Acidobacteriota bacterium
AACAGCAGTCGATCTGCAACGCATCTTCACCTTTCCGCCCCGCTCCTCCCCAGGTGGAGCTATTGGAACGCTCGGCCGGAATTGGCCGAGAAACTTTCTAACCTGTCTGCCTAACCCTCCGGGATCTTAATGCCTGTGTTCGTGACGTTGGCCCCCTGTCTCTTGTTTTGCAACATTGGCCCGGCCCGATCCTCGACTCGATAACCTGGCGAACCTGGCGCTGTATCTCTTCAGTCACTTTGCGAGTCCTCACCGCATCCAGGTATTGCGATAGAGCGGCTATCGCCCCCTTGTCGGCCGACAGCAGCCGGAAGCGTTCATATGCGTTTAGCGCCACAGCTTCGAGTTTTTTCCACTCGTGAAAAACAACATGAACGGCTCCGAGATCAAGAGAGACTAGGGAGATCTCGAAGGGTAGATCCAGCGCTTCGAATCCTTCGAGGGCCATCTTAAAGCCCGCTCGGCCTTCCGATGAAATCCAAGATGGGACCATGCCAAGCCCTCGATCCATAAGATGCGATATCTCGCCGCGAAACGTCGGCCGCCGGCAGCTCGATAAGCAGATCCAACGACTAGCCACGCCCGAACAAGGCGCGAGCGGTGCGCCTGGCGCCCGTCTGGCCCCTCGTCCTCCGGGGTCGCGAGCGCCAAATCCGGCGCCACCATTGCCCAGGGGAGCGCGGCTTGCGGGACCCGGTAGATGCGCTCGTCGAGCTAGGGCAAAAGAAATCATCGAGGAAAACGGGGTCGGCGTAGGTCCTAACCTGGTTCAGCATGAGCGCGGGAGTTTTTTTCTTCGGCAGCTCCCTGAGCAGCCTTTTAGACCAATCAGCGGAATGTGGCATAGCGACCAGACAATAGCATAAGGGATGGGGCGGGCATCGCCGCACCGTCGAGCAAGAAAAATCAGCCTTCGGGAATGGCGTACGGGCCGTAAGACGCACGAATAGCAGTCTGTACACGCATTTCAGAACCGCTCCATTCCTCGGTAGGTCGGCGGCGGGATTGCTGCTCGACGCCGATGATCTTCTTTAGACCCGGCAGGTCTTCGAGGTCGGCGGCGCCCTCGATCGGGATCAATACATGAGTCGCGGCAGTCAGCCCGAGCGGCTGGCAGAAGCTCGTCGATCCAGGCTGATCAAAGATCGCCACAGACCAGCGGCGAAGCTTGCGCACTCGCTCAGCCAGCGCCATGCCTCCCCCCGGCTGCACGCCCTGGCGCGGCTCACCCTGGCGCGGCTCACCGAGGCGGCGCGGCGGATCGAGGCCGAGGAGCCCCCAACTTTCGGACCCGGCGCCACCGCCGGCGCGGCGGACGTCGACGAGTTCGTTCGCAAATCGGTCGAGTCGCAGCTGCGGGCTGTGCGGCGCGGCAAGGTCTACCGCACCCACGCCTTCGCCCGCGCCTACCTGCAGCACCTGGGTGCCTACCGCTACGACCACGGCGACAAGGCGGCGCGGCTGGTTACCGGGGTGGTGGTGAACCTCCTGCCGCATCTGCCCGGGCCGCGACGCGAGTGCCTGGCGCTGCTCTGCCTCGGCCTCGGGGTCTTCGGCTCGGCGCGGCGGCTGAAGGGGCACTTCAGCGTCGCCTCGCGCGCCTTCCAGCAGGCGCTGGCCGTGGCGCGGCGGGCCGGCTTGCAGGCAGACGAGGGCAACCTGCTGATGCGAGCATCCTACGTGCTCAGCGACCACGGCCACTTCCGCCGCGCCCTCGCTCTGCTGAAGGAAGCGCTGGTGCTCTTCGTCCGCCTGGGCTCGCGGCGAGACATAGGGCGGGTGCTGGTGGACCCGGGGATGTTCGCCAGGGTGCACGCTGCCTACTCCCGGTTCCAGGCATCTTTGGAGCAGAGTGAGGTCCAGGTGATCCTGATCCACCATGACCGTCGTCCCTTCGTGCTCGAGCTTGGCGAGCGCATGGCCCAGCTATTGGTGGCACGGGTCGAGGCCGTCGAATGGCAAGAGGCCGCCGACCTGAGTGCCAGCGAACGCGGCGCCGGCGGCTTCGGATCCTCAGGACGGGGTTAGGTCTACCCCTCGGGTTTGCGCGGCTTGGCGAAGGAGAGCATGAACTCGCGCATGATGTCCTTCAGCTCCAGGGTGTAGTTGGCCAGGTCGCGGAGCTTGGCGTCCACTTGATCGGCGGTTGGCGCGATCATCGAGACGGTTGAGCGTGGACGGATCTTGTGCGTCAGGCGATCATCCAGCGCTTCGAGCTGCTGGTAGGCCTCTTTGAGACGCTTCGGATCCATGGCTCTACTCCTGACCTTCCGTCGGGCGCCGGTGGACCAACGTCGCCGCGGCTTGATCGAGGGGGCGGACGACCATTTCGTCGATGTTGACGTGCGGTGGTCGCGTCGCCACCCAGGCCACACAATCGGCGACATCCTCGGCGGTTAGCGGAGTCATGCCGTCATAGACCTTGGCGGCGCGGTCCGAATCACCGTCGAATCGGACCTTTGAGAACTCGGTCTCCACCAGGCCGGGAGCGATCTCGGTCACCCGTACGGGCCGGCCGAGAAGCTCGAGCCGCAGGGTCCGGGTCAAGGCCCGCGCAGCATGTTTGGCGGCGGTGTAGCCGGCACCGCCGGGATAGGTCTCGAAGCCGGCGATCGAGCCGATATTGACCACATGACCCGCCCCCGAGGCGATCAACGACGGCAGCAGGGCCCGGGTCATCCGCAGGGTGCCGAGCACGTTGGCCTGGTACATCCACTCCCAGTGGTCGTCGCGCGAGGCTTCGACGCTGTCGAGCCCCAGGGCACCCCCCGCGTTGTTGACCAGCAGCGCCAAGCCGGCCGGAGCCTGCTCGCGAACTGCGGCGGCGAAACGCTCGACACTCTCCGGATCGACGACGTCGAGCTGCACCGCGCTGGCGCCCACCGCTTCGGCCATCGAGCGCAGGCGATCCAGGCGCCGCGCGCCGGTGATGACGGCGAAACCCTCGGCGATCAACCGCTCGACGGTCGCTGCGCCGATGCCGGAGCTACCGCCAGTGACAACTGCGACTCTCGGTGGATCAGAAGCCATAGTCTCGTTTCTCAGTTGGCCGACATGTCACCGTCGTCGGGCGTCCATGATGGCAATTGCGCCGGGTCGATACCGACCGATTCCATCGCCATCTGCCAAACCTCCTCGGGGTCGTCATTGAATAGCAGATCGTTGCGTACCGGCGCCGTCATCCAGTCGTTGCGCAAGATCTCCTTGACCAACTGGCCGGTGTCCCAGCCGGCGTAGCCGAGGAGCAGTCGGAAGGTATCGGGAGGGCACTCGGAGAGACTCTCCAAGTCACCGAGGTGCTGGGTCAGAGCGACGCCGGGACAGACTTCTTGCCGTGCCTTGGCGGCTTCTTCCGACTCTTCGTCGGAAAACAACAGGGTCCCGAGCTGCGGCTGGACCGGGCCGCCGAAGAACGCCAGCGAGCCGTTTTCTTCCAGCCATGGGATCTTCAGATCTTCGAGAATCTCACCCACCTTGACTCCGGTCGGTCGATTGACGATAAACCCTTGGCTGCCTTCTTCCTGGTGATGCAGCAGCAGAACCACACTCTTGTAAAAGAATGGATCGAGCACTTGCGGCATCGCCAATAGAAGGATCGGCGTTTTGAGATCCCCTTCGATCATCCACTCATCTTAGCTCAATCCTCCGCCCTCGGCGCGCCGTATGAAGACCTGAGATCTTGAGATAAACTCCCCTTTGACTCCCCGTTTGCCGGGTCATCGAATCATTGTTACAAGAAGAGAAGGGACGAGATCCCATGAAGGATAGTTTCTCTACACTCCAGAAGTTGCGGGTCGGTGAGCGAGACTTTCAGATCGCCAGTTTGGCGGCCTTGCAGAAGCAAGGCCGCTCGATCGAGCGCCTGCCGTTCGCCACGCGGATCTTGCTCGAGAACCTGCTACGGCGCGAAAACGACCATGACGTGACCGCTTCGGACATTGAAGCCGTCATCGATTGGGATCCGCAAGCCAAGCCGAGTGTCGAGATCGCCTTCATGCCGGCGCGAGTGCTGCTGCAAGACTTCACCGGCGTGCCTGCGGTGGTGGACTTGGCGGCGATGCGCGACGCCATGGTGGCGATGGGCGGCGACGCAGACAAGATCAACCCGCTGCAGCCTGCCGAGCTGGTGATCGATCACTCCGTCCAAGTCGATGAATACGGCTCCAAGGCCGCGCTCCTGATCAACGCCGAACGCGAGTTCGAGCGCAACTACGAGCGCTATGCCTTCCTGCGCTGGGGCCAGGGCGCGTTCGACAACTTCAAGGTCGTCCCGCCCGCCACCGGCATCGTTCACCAGGTCAATCTCGAGTACCTGGCCCGGGTGGTGATGAACGGCGAGGGCGATGCGCCCTTTGCCTACCCCGACACCTTGGTCGGCACCGACTCCCACACCACCATGATCAATGGCATCGGCGTCCTGGGCTGGGGTGTCGGCGGCATCGAGGCCGAAGCGGCCATGCTCGGCCAGCCGATCTCGATGCTCATTCCCCAGGTGGTCGGCTTCCGCCTCGAAGGCGAGCTGCCCGAAGGGGCGACGGCCACCGACCTGGTCTTGCGCGTCACCGAAATACTGCGCGCCCACGGCGTGGTCGGCAAATTCGTCGAGTACTACGGCCCGGGTCTCGCCAGCCTGCCCTTGGCCGATCGGGCGACCCTGGCCAACATGGCGCCCGAATACGGCGCCACCTGCGGCATCTTCCCGATCGACGACGTGAGTCTGAATTACCTGCGCTTCACCGGCCGCTCGGCCGAGCGCGTCGACCTGGTCGAGGCCTACATGAAGGAGCAGGGCCTCTTCCACACCGCGTCGAGCCCCGAGGCGGTCTACAGTGACAGCCTGGGTCTGGATCTTTCCACCGTCGAGCCTTCGCTCGCCGGACCCAAGCGGCCGCAAGACCGGATCCGGCTGCGCGAGGCGCACACCGCTTTCTTGGGCGCCTTGGACGATCTGAAAGGGGTGCAGAAGAAGTCCGAATCGCCGCTCAATGTGCTCAGCAGCAGCGGCGGCACCGCGGTGGCCGAAGCGGCCTCGGCGGTGGAGACCGCCCTGGGTGAAGAGAGCTTCGAGCTCGATCATGGCGCGGTGGTCATCGCGGCCATCACCAGCTGCACCAACACCTCCAATCCTTCCGTGATGGTGGCGGCCGGATTGGTCGCCAAGAAGGCCAACGAGCGCGGCCTGCGCTCCAAGCCCTGGGTCAAGACCAGCCTGGCGCCGGGGTCCAAGGTCGTTACCCGCTACCTCGACGAAGCGGGTCTGACCTCCCACTTCGAAGCCCTCGGTTTCCACCTGGTGGGTTACGGCTGCACCACCTGCATCGGTAATAGCGGCCCACTGCCGGCGCCGATCTCGGCCGCCATCAACGAAGGCAACCTAGTCGCCACGTCGGTGCTCTCGGGCAATCGCAACTTCGAGGGCCGCATCAGCTCCGACGTGCGAGCCAACTACCTGGCCTCACCGCCCCTGGTAGTGGCCTACGCCCTCGCCGGTCGGATCGACATCGATATCTACAACGAGCCTCTAGGCTTCGACGCCGCCGACGAGCCGGTCTTCTTGAAAGACGTCTGGCCGAGCCAGCAGGAAGTCGAGGAAACCGTCCAGCAGGCGCTGCACGCCGAGATGTTTCACAGCGAGTACGCCGATGTCTTCACCGGCGACGAGCAGTGGCGTGCCCTGCCCACCCCCGAAGGCGCCACCTTCGATTGGGCCGACGAGTCGACCTACGTGCGCCTACCGCCCTACTTCGTCGACATGGCACGCGAGCCCAAGGCACCGGAAGATATCCGCGGCGCCCGGGTCCTGGCCCTGCTCGGCGACACGGTGACCACCGATCACATCTCCCCGGCCGGCGCGATCAAGAAAGACAGCCCGGCTGGCAAATACCTGATGGAGCACGGTATCGCGCCGAAGGATTTCAACTCCTATGGCTCACGCCGTGGCAACCACGAGGTCATGATGCGCGGTACGTTCGCCAACGTGCGCCTGCGCAACCGCCTGGTGCCGGAGATCGAAGGCGGCTACACCCTGCACATGCCGAGCGGCGAGCCGATGTCGATCTTCGACGCGGCGATGAAGTACCAGCAAGAGGGCGTGCCGCTGATCGTTCTCGCCGGCAAGGAATACGGCACCGGGTCGTCGCGCGACTGGGCCGCCAAGGGCTCCCTGCTCCTCGGCGTGCGGGCCGTCATCACCGCCAGCTTCGAGCGCATCCACCGCAGCAACCTGGTCGGCATGGGCGTCCTACCGTGCGAGATGATGGCCGGCGTTTCGGCCGACAGCCTGGGGCTGAACGGTCACGAGACCTTCGATATCCAGGGTCTCTCGGACTTGATCGCCAAAGCGGCGGAAGGTGACCCCGGCCGCGAGCTCACCGTCAACGC
>JBCCGX010000594.1:0-6374 GCA_039029035.1 Acidobacteriota bacterium
CAACGAGGACAACTTCATCGCCGACAGCGTCGAGAACAACATTCGGCCACAGAATGTCACCTTCGACGGTGGTACCCCGGCCAACTCGACGATCATCACCGGCGGCGACACCCCGAGCAACTTCGGGCTCGCCAGCGCGGTCCGCGATCCGCGCCAGATCCAGCTGGGCTTGAAGTTCCTCTTCTAAGAAGACGCCTCGACTAGCGGGTCGCGAGACATCGCGGCCCGTTTGCTTCTGCGCCTGTTGTACCGGCATGCCAAGCTCCCGGGACCAAGGCAGCCAGCCTTTCTCGCCCGCGCCCCGCCCGCCCTTGCTCGACGCCTGCTTCCCTCACGGCAACGGAGGACTCGATGGGACTTCTCGGAACACTCGACTGGTTTTTGATCGTCGCCTACTTCGCTGGAGTCTTCGGCGTCGCCTTTTGGGCCACGAAGCGCGAATCGACCCGCGAGACCTCCGCCGGTTACTTCTTGGCCGGCCGCAACGTCGGTTGGTTCATCATCGGCGCCTCGCTCTTTGCCTCGAACATCGGCTCTGAGCACCTGGTCGGCCTGGCCGGCACCGGCGCCGCCAGCGGTGTGGCGGTGGGTCAGTTCGAGATCCTGGCGTCTTTGATCCTGCTCATTCTGGGCTGGGTGTTCGTGCCGTTCTACCTGAAGAGCGGTGTCTTCACCATGCCGGAGTTCTTGGAGCGGCGCTACTCCGCCGGCGCCCGCTGGTACCTGGCGATCATCTCGATCGTCGGCTACGTGCTGACCAAGATCTCCGTCACCATCGCCGCCGGCGGTATCGTCTTCGAGTCCTTGATGGGCATCGATTTCTGGACCGGCGCCCTGGTGGTGGTGATCGCCACCGGCATCTACACCGTGTTCGGCGGCTTGCGTGCAGTGCTCTACACCGACCTGGTGCAGATGTTCGTGCTGGTCGGTGGCGCCGTGGCGGTGACCGTGATCGGCCTCGGCCAGCTCGGCGGCTGGGCCGAGCTGCGAGCCACCGCCGGCCCGGATTTCTTCGACATGTGGAAGCCGATGTCCGACCCCGACTTTCCGTGGACCGGCATCCTCTTCGGGGCACCGATTCTGGGCGTCTGGTATTGGTGCACCGATCAATTCATCGTCCAACGCGTCCTCTCGGCGGCGAGTGAAGACGACGCCCGCCGCGGCACGATCTTCGGCGGCCTGTTGAAGGTGCTGCCGCTGTTCATCTTCGTCATCCCCGGCGTGATCGCCTACGCCCTGTCGCAGAAGGGCATGCTGCAGCTCGAGCAAACCGACGCCGCCTTGCCGGCCATGATCGGCACCCTCTTGCCGGTCGGCCTGCGCGGTCTGGTGGTCGCCGGTCTCTTGGCGGCGTTGATGAGCTCGCTGTCGTCGGTCTTCAACTCCTGCTCGACCCTCTTCACCTGGGACATCTACCGCAAGCTCTACCCGCAAACCGAGGAGAAGCAGCTGGTCCGGGTCGGCCAGATCGCGACCGGCGTGCTGGTGGCGTTCGGTCTGGCTTGGATCCCGATGATCAAGGTCATCTCAGGCCAGCTCTATGTGTACCTGCAAAGTGTCCAAGCCTACATCTCACCACCGATCGCGGCGGTCTTTCTGATCGGCGTCGCCTGGAAGCGAGTCAACGCACGTGGCGCCACAGCGTCCCTGGTTGCCGGCTTCGTGCTCGGCATCGGCCGGCTGATCGCCGAGATCAACAAAGACTCGCTGTCCGGCTCGCTCCTGGCCTTCGCCGAGATCAACTTCCTGCACTTCGCCGTCTTGCTCTTCGTCGTCTGCACCCTGGTGCTGGTGGTGGTCAGCCTGGCGACACCGGAGCCTTCCGCAGCGCAGCTCGCCGGCCTGACCTTCGCCACCGCCGACGAGACCACCGCGGCGACACCAGATCTGGCACCGTCGGATCCGGCCTGGCGGCGACGCGACATGGTTTTGTCGATCGGTGTCATCTTCTGTGTCGCCTTGGTTTGGATTTACTTCACCGGCTGATGCCCGACCGCTATCCTCTGCCTCAAGGAGAGACCATGCGCCTGACGATTTGGAACGCCGTCTTCGGCACCGCGACGCTTCTGATGCTCGGCTGCGCCGGGGATTCTGCCCAGCAGGGTGAGGCCTCTCAGGCTGCCGCCCCAGCCGGCCCGCCGACCATCGAGCCGGCCAACTGGCCCGAGATCCCTCCCGCGGTCGCTCTCGATCCGGAAATCGAAGACAAGGTCAGTGAGATCATGCAGAGCATGTCCCTGGCCGACAAGGTCGGCCAGGTGATTCAGGGCGAGATCCGCCACGTCACGGCGGAGGACGTGCGCAAGTATCGTCTCGGTTCGGTCCTCAACGGTGGTGGCTCCCACCCCGGTGGCGACAAGCACTCGACGATCGCCGATTGGGTCGCCCTGGCCGACGCTTACTGGGAAGCGTCGATGGACACCTCGGACGGTGGCGTGGCGATCCCGATCCTGTGGGGCTCCGACGCGGTGCATGGCCACAACAACGTGATCGGCGCCACCCTCTTCCCGCACAACGTCGGCCTCGGCGCGGCGAACAATCCCGAGCTCATCCGGCGCATCGGCGAGGTGACCGGGATCGAGGTCGCCGTCACCGGCCTCGACTGGACCTTCGGCCCCACTGTGGCGGTGCCACGCGACGATCGCTGGGGCCGCACCTACGAGGGCTACTCCGAGGATCCGGACATCGTGCGCGACTATGCCGGCGAGGTCGTCCGCGGGCTGCAGGGCGAGGCCGGCGCCGACGACTGGCTCGCCGCCGAGCGAGTCCTCTCCACCGCCAAGCACTTCCTCGGCGACGGCGGCACCGAGAAAGGCATGGACCAGGGCGAGAACCTGGCCAGCGAAGCCGAGCTGCGCGACATCCACGCCGCCGGCTACACCACCGCGCTGGGCGCCGGTGTGCAGACCGTGATGGCCTCGTTCAACAGCTGGCACGGCAAGAAGATGCACGGACGCGGCGACCTCCTCACCGGTGTGCTCAAGGAGCGCATGGGCTTCGACGGCTTCGTCGTCGGCGATTGGAACGGTCACGGCCAGGTGGCGGGCTGCACCAACGATAGCTGCGCTGCCTCGTTCAACGCCGGCGTCGACATGTTCATGGTGCCCGAGGACTGGAAGGCGCTCTACGAGAACACGATCAAGCAGGTCGAATCGGGCGAAATCACGCAAGAGCGGCTCGACGACGCCGTGCGCCGCATCCTGCGGGTCAAGATGCGCGCCGGCCTGTTCGACCGCGGCAAGCCGTCGAGCCGGCCATTCGCCGGCAAGACCGAGCTCATCGGCGCGCCGGAGCACCGAGAGGTGGCGCGCCAGGCGGTGCGCGAATCCCTTGTGCTGCTGAAGAACGCCGGCAGCCTGCTGCCACTGGCCCCCAACGGTCGCGTGCTGGTGGCCGGCGACGGCGCCGACGACATCGGCAAGCAATCTGGCGGCTGGACCATCACCTGGCAGGGCACCGGTAACGAGAACGCCGATTTCCCCGGCGCCACCTCGATCTGGGACGGCATCCGCCAGGCGGTGCAAGGCGCGGGTGGCACCGCGGAGCTCTCCGAGGACGGCAGCTTCACCGACAAGCCGGACGTGGCCATCGTGGTCTACGGCGAGGATCCTTATGCCGAGTTCCAGGGCGACCTGGACGGCCTCGAGTACCAGGCCGGCAACAAGCGCGATCTGAAACTGTTGCGCCACCTGCAAGCGGCCGACGTGCCGGTAGTCTCGATCTTCCTCTCCGGCCGGCCCCTGTGGGTCAACCCCGAGCTCAACGCCTCGGATGCCTTCGTCGCCGCCTGGCTACCTGGCACCGAGGGCGGCGGCATCGCCGACGTGCTCTTCCGCGCCACCGACGGCTCGATCGGACACGACTTCAAAGGCAAGCTGTCCTACTCCTGGCCCAAGTCGGTAACCCAAAACGTGCTCAACCGTCGCCAGGACGGCGCTGATCCGCTCTTCGCCTACGGCCATGGCCTGACCTACGGCGACGACGGCGCCCTGGCCGACCTCTCAGAAGACGTGCCCGAGGCAGCCCGCGCCAGCCGCAAGGTCTACTTCGCCGGCGGTCCGGTCGATCCGTGGACGCTCTATGTCGGTGACGAGGCCGACGGCAAGTTGGCGGTCACCGGCGCCGAGGCCACCAGCGCCAGCGACCGGCTGACGTTGCGCTCAATCGATCGCCGGGTGCAGGAAGACGCCCGGGCCGTGGCCTGGTCCGGCGGCGCCGCCGCCGAGGTCTACCTGCAGGCCGCCGAGTCGATCGACATCTCTCGCGAGTCGAACGGTGATCTCGCCCTGGCCTTCGACCTACGGGTCGACCGGGCGCCGGCAGGTACCGTGACCCTGCGCATGGACTGCGGCGACGGCTGCTCCGGCAGCCTCGACGTCACCGACGAGCTGACCACGATGCCCGCAGCAGAGTGGCAGACGGTGCGCGTCCGCCTGCGTTGCTTCGCCGACGCCGGTGCCGACATGACGAAGATCGATACCCCCTTCCTGATCGCGACAGACGGCGAGCTCGAGCTCGCCTTCTCCGACGTCAAGCTGGTCTCCGCCGCGGCAGGCGAGGCACCGTGTCCCTGAACAGACCGTGCCCCTGCAGCTGATTCTCCACCGGCGGACGCTTCCCGTGATTCTCCACCGGCGGACCATTCCCGGCGCCGTTTGACATCGATTTTCACAAACTCCGGAGACCGACCGATGATGCGACTCGCCACCACCGTCCTGCTCCTCGCCGCTCTTGGTCTGACCCCAGCACCCGCCACCGCCGATCTCGAGGTGATCGCCGCGACCGGCGTCGTGGCACCGGAAGGCCTGCAATCGGGCCAGACCCTGAGCGCCGGGACCCGCCTGGAGCTCGAGTCCTGGGGACGGGCCCTGGTTCGCGAGACGACGGGGTGTGGCCTGACCCACATCGTGGTCGGGCTGGAGGAGTACTCGCTGGCTCCAACAGACAATTGTGCACCGAGCGACGAGGCACCGCCTGAGGTGGCGGCGAGGATTCAGCGTGGCGAACAGTTTGCGGTACGGGTCAAAGAGACTGAGTCCAGCCCCTTCGCGCAGCTCGTCCTGGCCCTCGGCCTCGACCCGTGCGTCTACTTAGCAAGGGTCTCGGAGGAACCGAGCAATGTCCGCCAGTGCCCGTCGGGCCATGCCCTGCGCGGTCTTCGCTGCACCGGCTCGTGGTGCGACAACAAGGACCTGATGTGCTGCCCGTACCTGGAGGGTGCGGCCGATCCGAGTGCTGAGGCAACCCAAGCGCGGCAGATCTCCGAGGAATTCCCCAATGTCATGACGTCGAAGAAATTCCTCGACGGTCTGACCTGCTGGGGTCCGTATTGCGACAACGTCAAGCCCTCGGCGTTCAAATCGTCGCGCTTGACCAACACCAAGAAGTGCGACTGGAGTGCCTGGGACTCGGACCGTCCCTCCGCCTGGCTGGTCTGCGACGCCGACCAGTTCATCGCCGGCCTGCGCTGCCGAAGCGACTACTGCGGTGACATCGGCGTGTACTGCTGCCAAGCGAAGACCAAGTAAGTCGTCCAAGCCTAGACACCAGCCCATGCACGACGACAGTCCCGCTCCATCAGAGGAGACAGCCAGCTGGCTCGCCCGGCAGCCAGCTATGGTGCCACTCTAGGCGTCTGCCGGTGGGCTCCCGCGGCGGTGGCGCCGGTCCCAGTCGCCGAGACCCTTATGGCCGAGACCATTATGAAGGACGCATTCAGACTCCGAGGAGCAGTCCCGGAGTCGCATCGTTCGGCAGCAAAGCTCTTGACATATTCTCTAGTCGGCGACTAGCTTTCGGTACCCTCAACCCCGACTAAGAAAGGTGACAACAAGTGAAGAAACGGTATCTCAAGAAACTGAGGCTGCAGACTGAGACCCTATGCCGACTCGATATGAGAAAGGCGGTGGGCGGTAACACCGACATGACCTGCAATACGGACATCACCTGCAACACAGACATCACCTGTAATACAGATATCACTTGCAACACGGAAATCACCTGCAACACAGACATCACCTGCAATACAGACATCACTTGCAACTCAGACATCGGCTGCATTCGTTTGTGATCGAGGCGCAGGTCGCCGGAGCTCACGGCGAGCACGTAGCCCAGGATACTCCTGGGCCACGTCCGGTGATCGGGTGTCAACTCAGAGCACCAACTGCATGATGGTCGCGTCGCACCATTCGCCGTTGCGAAAGCCGATCTCCCGCTGCACGCCCACCAGCTCGTAGCCGAGGCGCTTGTTGAGCTCGATCGAGCCGCGATTGGTAGCCATCATCCGCGCCACCAGGTGGTGGTAGCCGAGCTCCCGGGCGCGGGTGATCAGGGCTTGCTTGATGCGGAAGCCGTGGCCTTCCCCCAGGCGATCG
>JBCCGX010000595.1:0-6372 GCA_039029035.1 Acidobacteriota bacterium
ATCCAAGGAGCCCTGGTTGGCCTGGACGACGATGTCGTAGCACAGGGACAGGCCGAGGCCGGTGCCTTCGCCAGCCGCCTTGGTGGTGAAGAAGGGATCGAAGATACGCTCGCGCGCTTCGGTGGGTATTCCCGAGCCGTTGTCGCGCACACGAATCTCGACCTCGTCTCCGTCAGTGATCGCAACGCGGACCTCGGGTGCATAGGTTTGGTCTTCGGACACTTGCCTCGCCTTCGTCGACACCGCGTGACAGGCATTGTCGAGCACGTTGAGGAGCACCCGGCCGATCTCCTGGGGAACGCACCAGAAAGGCTGCAGCCCGTCCTCGATCTCGACCCGAAAATCGATCGACACCGCCTTGTCTTCGATCCGCCGAGCGTGGGACGCCAGATCGATGTATCTCCCCACCAAGGCGCCGAGGTCGGTGGCCTCGACCTGCCCTTTACCGGTGCGGGAATGCTCGAGCATCGACTTGATGATGCCGTCGGCCCGATGGCCGTGCTGTGAGATCGTCTCGGCGTTGGCCTTGAGGTCTTCGAGGATCTCTCTGAGATCTTCGAAAGCCTTTTCGCCAAGAGTCGTCTTGTGCGGCTCCAGCTCGTCGTCGAGCTCTTTGGCGAGGTCGATCGAGAGGGTGGCGAAATTACACACGAAGTTCAACGGGTTCTTGATCTCGTGGGCGATCCCGGCGGTCAACGAGCCGAGCGATGCCATGCGCTCCTGGACAACCATCCGATCCTGTGCCTCGCCCAGGCGCTCGAGGGTGGTCGACAGCTCACTGTTCTTGGCCTGCAGCTCACGGGTGCGCTCGACCACCTTCTGCTCCAGGGTGTCGTAGAGCTCCGCGTTCTCGAGCGAGATCGCGGTCTGGGCAGCGAGGAGCTGTAGCAAGCGGGCTCGATCGGCAGTGAATGTCCGGCGCGCAGCGCGATTCTCCAGGTAGAGGAGACCGACGAACTCGCCCCGCTTGTGAATCGGTAGACAGAAGATCGATCGCACGGTCCGTTGGCGAATGTAGGGGTCGTTCTGGAAGAGCCCCTCGTGGCAGGCATCGTCGAGCGTCAGCGGCTCACCGGTTCGCCTGGCGTAGTCGAGCACGCTCACCGGTAGCTCGGAGTCGTCGGCGATGGGGACCGACGGCAGCACAGCGACTCCCTCGTGCAGCGTACCCTCGGCCTCGACACAGAGTCCCGCAGCGCGCGACAACACCAACGCGCCTTTCTCAGCCCCGGCGTTTTCCAGGCTGATCTGCAACATCCTTTGCAGCAGCCGATTCAGGACGATCTCCCCCGAAATTGCCTGCGAGGCTTTCACCACCGTCAGGACATCGAGGCTCTCGACGCCCAGGCCTTCGGCGTAGGCGGCGAAACCCGGGCGCTCCGGGGTGGTTTCCAGATCGATGACTTCTGCCGCTGCCAAGAGCTCGCCGTACTGCGCTTCGAGACGCTTCACCTTGGCCTCCGCTCCCCAGCGTTGAAAGGTCCGGTGGGCAGCCGACAGATAGAAACGCGCCAGGCGGCTTCGCCCGAGACGCAGATATAAACGCCCCGCGAGCTCGTTGGCCATCGCCTCGACCTGCAAGAAACGATGCTCAGCGGCGGCTTCGATCGCGGCGTCGTAGAGCTCCGTGGCGCGCAGAACCTCGCCGTCGAGACGGGCGATCTCGGCTTGTACCAAGATCGCCTTGCAGCCGAAGTTCTCTTCGCACCCGCCGGCCCAGGCCGTGAGCTTCGCCGCTTTCTCATCGAGCTGTCGACGCCACGTCGCCCGGCGCTCCGGCTCCGCGTTCGAGGCTGTCTCGAGCGGCTCTGTCTCGAGCGGCTCTGTCTCGAGCACCGCGGCCAGCAGCAAGGCACGGTAGAAGAACTGTTCGGTCACCGCATACTGCGAGTACAACACCTCTTCGATCGTGCCACTGGTTTCGGCGAGCTCGATCGCTTCCAGGCCTCGTTCGGCATCGCCCAACAGGTAAAAGAGCAACGCTCGGGTGTTGGCGTGGTGATGCAGCGCGAGAGGGAGCTCGTCGTCCAAGAGCTTCTGGCCATAACCCTCGGTCAAGGCCAGCTCATGACCGGCCAGGACATCGAGACCCTGCCGCAGACCGATCAGCATGTCACGGTAGGAAAGAGCGGCAGCGAGAGCCTGATCATCGAGATGGTGCCAGTATTTCTCGAAGGTCTCGTCGGCCGTGCCGAGATCCGCACCGCAGGCACAGGTGTGGACCGGAATGAAGAACGCAGCGTAGGTACCGTAGGCCGGCACCCCCGAGCGATAGCTCGTGACATAGGCGTCCTCGAGCACCGATAAGCTGTCGCGGACCGGCCGGCGCCAGGGGTGGAGCCAGGTGCCGAGGAACACACCGCTCTTCGAGATCGCGCTCGGATCACTGTATTTGTGGCTCAGATCGTAAGCCAGGCGGCCGAAGCGGTAGCCTGTCGAAGCGTCGCCCTTGTCGGAAGAGAGGTACATGCCGAACAGTACGTAGGCTGTCGCCGTGGCCGAGCAAGAACCATGACTGAGTGTGATGTCGAGCATCTTCAGCGTCGCCAGGTGGATGAACGAAGAGCTGTAGAACACACCGAGAACCGAGAGCTCCTCGAGAAGATGCATCGTGGCCAGCTGGTCGGGATCGGTCATCCGCGGCAAATCGATCAAGGCCTCGATTTCGTGCCGCGAGAGGCGTTGCCAAACCTCTGGGAACTCGGACCGCACCTCGGACCGCAGGACCTCGTCGTCGCTCGGCGAAGGCAGCTCGAGCCCGGCGAGAGCCAGCCCTTGCAGACCGACCTGGACCGCGTCGTCATAGCGGATCGAGTGGCGACGCAGCTGGGTCTGGGTGGTGCAGATCTCGATCCGTTCGTGGGTCTTTCGTGCCCGCTCGAGGATGGTGTCGAAAGCCTCGTCAGCCGCAACGTGGTCGCCGAGCAGGTAAGTGCAGCGCGCCCTGAGGCTCTGCAGGTCATAGGTCAGGGCGTAGTGCTCGTCCCAGCCGGCCTCGCCGACGAGCTCCAGGCCGACGGCGAGCAGGTCGCGGCAGAGCTCGAAGGCGGTGGACGAGTAGGCCCGGCGCGCGGCGCGTAGATTGAGCTCTGCCAACCGTCGCCTGGCCGCGGTGTCGGTGATCAGCTCCCGCGCCTCGTCGAGGTGATGGACGATCTCGAAAATCCGCTCGTCGAGATCAGCGTTCGCCTCGCTTTCGGCGAGGAGAAACTGGCCGACTCGAAAGTGGATCTGTCGCCGTTCGGCCTCGTCGTTGAGAGAGTACGCCGCGGCGTGGATGCGGTCGTGTAGAAATCGGCAGGCGACGACAGAGGTCCCTGACGCCAGGGACTCGGCCGCCTCTGTTGGATCGTCCGAGACAGACGGATCAGGATCGACCGCCTCGTCAGGGGTCAATCGATAGCTGCCGCCGACGGGCGCGACGAAGCCCTGCCGGATAGCCTCCCACAGATCGCCGATGATCTCCGCCGTACCGCGCTGCGCCACTTGGGCCAAGACCGACAGATGAAACTCGTTGCCGGCGCAGGCCGCGATGCCGAGGATCTTCTGGGCCTCGGCGCTCAGGCGACGCAGGCTACGAGCCATGAGGTCGATGACGTTGTCGGAGTGATCCAGGCGTCGAATCTCTTGCAGGTTCCAACTCCAGCGCCCACTGGACCGATCGAATCTCAACAGCTCTTCCGCATGCAGCGACTTGAGAAACTGAATGAGGAAGAACGGATTGCCGCCGGTCTTCTCCAGCAGCAGTTCGGCGAACGCCCGAATCCCGTCGCCCTGCTGCCTCAGGGTGTCGGCCGCCAACTCGATGACAGGGTCCAGCGTGAGCGGCGAGAGGTGGATCCGCCGCACGGCGGTGCCGGCCGCCTCGATCCTCTCCATGGCGAGAGTCAGGGAATGGGTTGGCCCGACTTCGTTGTCGCGGTAGGTGCCGATCAGGAACAGCTCCTGGTTCTCCAGGTCGGCCACAATGGTCGAGATCAGCGCCAGCGACGCAGGGTCGACCCACTGCAGATCGTCGAGGAAGACCACCAACGGTTGGCCGCGACCCTCGAAGATTCGCAAGAAGCTCCGGAAGACCTGGCGGAAGCGTTGCCCCGCCTCGACTTCAGGTAGATCGGGAACCGCCGGTTGGGGGCCGGTAACGAGCTCGATCTCGGGAATGACATCGATCAGCACCTGGCCGTTGCCGGCCATCGCTTCCAGCATCTGCTCGCGCCATTCGCGAATACTCTCCGGGCTTTCGGTCAATAGCTGCCGAACCAGCTCGCGGAAAGCCTGGGCGAAGGCAAAATGGGGGATGTCTTGTTTGTTCTGCTCGAACTTGCCCGAGGCGAAGTAGCCCTGCTGTCGAATGATGGGCTTGTGAATCTCGTGGATCAAGGCCGACTTGCCAACGCCGGAGTATCCCGCCACCAGGAGAAACTCCGCCGCCCCCTGGCTGACCCGCTCGAAGGTCTCGATCAGCTGGCGGATCTCGCGCTGCCGACCATAGAGTTTCTGTGGAATCTCCAGGCCATAGGCGAAATCGCTTCGTCCGAGAGCAAGCGCCTCGACTCTCCCGGTCTCCTCGAGCTGCCGCTGGCACTCGCGCAGGTCCGTCGCCAGACCATCGCAACTCTGGTAACGATCTTCGGCGTTCTTGCCCAGTAGCTTGGCCGCGATCTCGGCAATGATTTCCGGGATCTCCGGCCGCAGCGCCCGGCACGACTGCGGCGGCCGGGCGATGTGCGAGTGGACGATCTCCATCGGATCGTCCGAGCTGAAGGGCGGCGCGCCACACAGCATCTCGAAGAAGGTGACACCAAAGGAGTAGAGGTCGGTGCGGTAATCGATCATCCGATTCATCCGCCCGGTCTGCTCGGGCGAAACATAGGGCAAGAATCCCTCGAGGCGCCGCGGGCTGACCAGCGCATTGGTCTGGCGCGGTAGCCTCGTCGCCAGGCTCATGGTCAACAGACGGGTGTGTCGTTCGGTCGGCTCGACCAGGACATTGAACGGGTTGACGTCCTTGTGGATGATCTGGCGGTGATGGATGGCCCCGAGATGCTCCGCCAGCTGGATGGCGATCCTCAACGCGTCGCCGAGCGGCAAGGGCCCTTGGGCGAGAATCTGGTCGAGAGGCTGCCCGCCGTGATCGTCGACTTCGAGCAAGCTGCGGTCGCCAGCCTGGACCGTCCGGTGCTCAGCCAGTACCCCGTCGCGCACCAAACCGGCAATGATGTTGCTCTCGTGCCGAAAACAATCGATGTCTTCGCGGCGGTTGTAGCGTTTGGGGATCTTCAGCAGGACCGGTTGCCCGTCCCGCTGGCGGAGACCCCGGTAGACCAAGGTATGGGTACCCTGGTACAGCACTTCGCACAAAGAATATCCCTGAATATCGAGCATCTCATGTTCCTCGGAGGGTGCTGCATTCCGGCCTCGGGACCGGGGCTCGATTCACCTGATCGCCGTGCTCGCTCACCGAGGCGAGACGCTTCGGCTGCCGGCGTCTGCGATCACGGATGGCGATCGACAATGAACGCCCGGATATCGGCAGCAAGCTCGGCCAGGGAATCCTCGTAAAGGTACATCATGTGGCCGCCGTAGTAGTTGCGCAGGGTGATGCGGTCCTTGTCGATGCGGCTGTGGTCGAAGGTGTATTCGACGCCGAAGAAGGTGGTCGTCAGGTCATGGTAGCCGCTGCCGGCGAAGACACGGAAATCCTGATTGGTTGCCGCAGCGGCGGCGAGGAAGCCGGTGGTATTGAGGTAGCCGGCGAACACGTGGCTCTGCGCTTGCGGCCGCTTCCACACCGCTCCCGCACCCAGGGCAAACACCTGGTAGGGGCGATCCATGCCGTGCACCCCGAGCTCGCCGCCCAGGTAGCTGTTGATCGCGGTGACGAAGGGACCGGCGATGCCGAGGAGGAAGGGATCCCAATCGACGAACTCGCCAGCGTCGTCGGCATCGCGGCCACGAAACCGGGTGTCGTGGTGGGCCACGGTCTCGCCGCGGTCGCGCAGCAGCTCCTTCAGGAAGCGTCGCGTGTTGACCCGCAGATTGGCGCGGCGCAGATAAGCCTCACTCAGGCCGGTGAACCGATGCAGCTCGGAGGCCATCTCGGCCGCCCGAGCCTCGGGCAGCGAATCGCCCTGGAACAGGGCGGTGAGGTAGTCGGTGGCGGCAAACTCCCGCGCCTCTTGCAGGAACGCCTCGAGGTCGTCGGGCTTGGTCGGCAGTTGATCGTGGTAGTAGGCGGTGGCGGCGTAGGTCGGCAGGTTGGTGACGTAGTTGAGCTCATTGCCCGGGGCGCCGCTGACGAAGATTCGTGGATCGAGGGCGGCCGAGATCAGGATCACGCCATTCAAGGCAACACTGTTCAACAGGCTGAGC
>JBCCGX010000596.1:0-6363 GCA_039029035.1 Acidobacteriota bacterium
ATCCATCGCCTGGATCTGCTGATCGAGACTCTCCGTCAGCGAGTCTTCGATCACTCCGGTATCCAGCTTCCTGGCGTCCATGTAGCGTAGCGCCCCGGAGATGGAGCCTGAGATCGACGCATCGAAGTAACGCGCCAGTTGGAGGAAGGTGTTTTCCAGGCTGACGATGATGTCGACGTCGACCCCCAGGCCCTCGATATCCCGCACGTCACCCGTGAGAACCACGATCTCCTGCTCGGAGTCCGGCAGAACGAAGTGTTTGCCTTCGCCCCGTTCCAGCGGGGTCGGAGCGGCGCATTGGATCATGTGACGGAGCTGCTGCTCGTCCCGTAGCTCCGGGAAATCGAACTCTTCGAACAGCCCTTCGGCCGTCCAACCCCGGTCCCGGATATTCTCGATCTGCTGCTTCACCTGCTCGGCATAGAGCTGTTTCTTCACCAAGTCGCGGATCGGGAAGAGTGAGTACTCGATCGATCGCAGATCCTGGATGTCGAAAGGCAGCTCTTGCCCTTTCTCGATAAGCAAGATCGTCGGGCGCGCCGCGGCCTGGGCTACCGCCAGCTCATAGAAAACGTTGGCGTTGTAACCGGTCAGAACCGCGATACAGAGATCGGCGTGGAGGATCTCGCGAAACATCTGGTGCGAGATGCGGCCGGTCTCGGACATGTGGTCCGAGCGCACCGCCTGCACCCCGAAGACCCGAGTCGCCGGCTCGATGATGTATTCGAACACATCGTCGGCGTGATGGCGGATCTCAGACCCGGCCGCACCGATTGGGCTGATGACGAAGCAACGTTTTGTCGGAGTCACGCTGGACCTCCCTACCTGAAATGAATCGCCCCGAGACAAGGCGCAGTAGGGGTATAGATCCGCGCGACACCGACAAAGGGTTACTGCAACGAGAAGTTGATCAGCAGGTTCAAGTGCACAGCGACCGGTTGACCTTCGAGCATCGCGGGCTTGTATTTCCAGGTCTTGACCGTCTCGATCGCCGATTCGGTCAGTCCCAGGGGCAAGGGCTTGAGCGCCTTCACATGGGTCACATTACCCGTCGCGTCGACGATCGCCTGCAGGATCACGACACCTTGGATGCGTCCCTTGCGGGCATCCTCTGAGTATCTGGGCTGCGGCGCGAAGACTTTTTCAGGACCAACGACGCCACCACCGACCTCATAGATGTCGCCCTGGCCGAAAGCGCTCGCTTCCGGTGGAGCGTCCGGGATACCGAAAACGGAAGGGTCGATTTCGGGCAAGTCGACTTCGACCTCCGGCACGACATCGATCTCGATCGGCTCCGGCTCGTCCGGGGTCGGATCGGGGATCGGGATCTTCTTCGCTTTCCGCTTCGGGATCTCCTCCCGGCGAGGCGCCGGAGGCTTGAAGCGAACAGGCTGGATGACGAAAACGGTTTCCGCCCGCACCGGCTCCGGGTCGGGCTCGGCAAGCAACTGAGGAAAGGTCACGACCAACAAACCGGCGTGGAATACGGCCGCGGCGAGGAGGGCGAGCTTGATGTTCTTGCGCTCGGCGGCATCTTTTGCGGCTTCGGCTTGGAGCTCTCGGTCGATATCGGTCAGGTGTGTCTCGGGTTGGTTTTCGGAAGTGTCCGCTGTGGGTGTCATATTGGCCTCGTCTGCGACCAGATCCGGCTCTCTAGCGACACGTTTCCTCGAAAGTCAGTTGAAGGATGAGTCTCTCGGGCAGATATTGCATATCGAAGAACCGTGCTGAGAGCCGGTTTGTTGGTGTAAGACGCCTCACCGTAGGGACGGCGTGGCGAAAGTCTCAGCCGGAGCGTCGAGAGCTCGCTCGGTGCGAGCCATCGAGCCCTCCGGCCCCTCCCAGAGGCTGCAAGAAGGGTGCCTGGAACCGCACTCGCCGAGTGGGCCTTGCCGGCGGGGCGTGGTGGCGACTCAGTGCTGGGATGCGACGGGCAGGTCTAGTGTGATGTCTTGCCGACGGTAGAGGCAGGTGCCACGAACGTCTTCGCAAACATAGTAGAGAGCGTAGCCCGAGAGGGTGGCGGTTCCACCGGCGAAACCTTCCGGACTCTTGACCTCGAGCTCGAGACGGCGGGTCTCGTTACTGACCAGTTGTGGCGGGTTGGGCGTGGTCAAGAGCTGTTGATCGATCTGCCACCCTGCCGGGGCTTCGATCCACACGGCAAGATCTTCGGCCTCGTTGTTCCAGTGCGCCTTGATGGTCACATTGGGTCGAAAGACCCAGTGGACGCGGCCGGCTGTGCCCGGTTCGAGCGCCGAAGGCACCAGGGTGGCTTCCGCGTGGATGAAACCCTTCTCGTCTCGCCGGATCTTGCCTTGCGGGTCGGGTGCTTCTCGTTCGTCGTCGCTGCTCGAAAAAGCCCGGGCAGGGCGAGCGATCTCGGCCCCCCGCGGCTCGATCGGTAGCGAGACCGGGGTGTCGCCACGGGCACTGATGTCGGCTCGCGCTTGGTCCACCCAATCGTAGAACGGGTAGGGTTTCGTCAAGCGGGGCCCATACTGCTGGATCCGTCGTCGCCAGATGTACTGATTGGGATCGAGGTCGAGTGCCGCGCTCCAGTGCTCGACAGCGCGCTGAAAATCACCCGCCTGGCGCTTGTCGGAATCGTAGCGTTGGCGGTAGGCCACGCCGAGGCGGAAATGGGTCGGGCCATGTTTAGGCTCGGTTGTGAGGGCTCGGCGATAGGTCTCGATGGTCTCGTCGATCCGGGTGGGGCCACCCCAGAGGAACAACGCGTCGGCATGCTGTCGGAGCGACGACGAAGTCACTGTCGCCGCGGCGAGCTCACCGAGCACGGGTCTCTCGATCGTCGGCGCCGGCCTGGCTGGACCCTTGGGCTCGGCTCGCAAGAACTCCTCCAGCTTATCCAGCTCACCGCGAAAGCGAACGATGCCGTGCTCATCAATCAGCAGGGTGACGGGAACGACCGCCAAGCCCATCAGGTTCAGCGAATCGACCAGGATCGGCCAGCCCATCTGCTTCCACTGCATGAAGAGCCGGGTTCGATCGGGATGCTGCTCGAGGACGATGCCCACCATCTGCAGGTCGCCCTTTTGCTGCAGCTCAGCTGTCGCGTCGTGCCACCCGGGCACGTGTCGTCGACAGCCCGCTCACCAGGAGGCCCAGATGTGGAGGGCGACCTTGCGACCGCGGAACGAGGCGATCGATAGCGGTTTTCCGTCTTCGAGGGAGGGCAGCACGATCTCTGGGAATCGGTTACCGACCTCGAAACCGACAGCAGGCGCTGTGGCCACGGCTTCAGTCGCAACAGCATCAGCCGGCTCGGGGCGCTCTGCCCCGGCGGGTCGAAGAATAGTCGTCATGGCGATGGCTCCGAGAAAGAAGCCTTTCGAGGCTCGGTTCAGCTGCATGGGGCCCTCACTTTCTGCGCTGGCTACGAATCCTATCCGCGATTGGATTGCACCCGCGCCGCAGGTGAAGTGAGGCCTATTGAAGAACCGGAGCTCGCCTCGGGAAATGGCCCCGACCGCCCGGAGTCCGAAGGACGAGGTGGGTCGCTGGATGTCGTACCGAGGATGGCTTGAGCATGACCCCAACGGAAGTCCGAAACGGTCGGTGGCCACTTCCGGAAGCGAGCTATTTGGACGTTGTCAATCTGCTAATCGTAATATCTGCATGGTAGAGTGGGCCGGCGACCCACCTTGCCGCGTAGCAGGTCGCCGGGTGCTGAAGAACCAAATGCTCATCAGCGGGCTGGACTCATCCACCACCCCCTTTTTCCAAGTCGTTTTCATTTTTGGGTGACTCGTGATCATGCCCCTGATGCATCGCAAACCCGGTGCCAGATTTGATAAATGCACACAACTCTATGATTAGAAGCAACTTAGGCGTGCAACCTCAGTTGGGCGGCTCGCTGCCCGCAGCAGGGAATCGGGGAAGATTTCCCGCTTCGCCGATGGGGTGCAACCTCTGAGGAGGTGAACGATGGCGCAGCGCAAACCCAAAATCTTGGTGGTCGACGACGAACCTGCCATGCGCGAAGTCTTGGAGATCCGGTTGCCTGCCTGGGGCTTCGAAGTCTCGGTTGCGGCTTGCGGCGAGGAGGCCCGTCATCTTGCCGAATCGATCGATCCGGAGCTGGTGATCTCGGACGTCGTGCTGCCAGACGTTTCAGGGCTCGAGCTCTTGCGCTGGTTGACGGCCGGCAACCCCGATCGCCCGGTTCTCTTGATGACCGCATATGGGTCGATCGATCTCGCGGTCGATGCGATGAAGGCTGGCGCGCACGATTTCCTCACCAAACCGCTCGACTACGGCAAGCTGAAAAAGATTCTCAACCGGGCGCGGGAAGCGGCCAAGCCACCCGTCGCTTCGATCGACGTGCCGCAGCGCTTGGGGCCCCTGGTCGGTGCCAGCAAGCCGATGCGGGCGCTTTACCGCCTGATCGAGCTTCTGGGCGACAACGAAGCCTCGGCGATCATTACCGGAGAGAGCGGAACCGGCAAAGAGCTGGTGGCGCGGGCCATCCATGACCTGGGCTCTCGTCGCGGTCCGTTTATCGCCTTGAACGCTGCTGCGATCGCTGAAGGCCTCACCGAGAGTGAGCTCTTTGGGCACGAGAAGGGGGCCTTCACCGGTGCCGTATCCAGCCGACCGGGCTGCTTCGAGCTCGCCGACGGCGGGACCCTGTTTCTCGACGAGTTGGCGGAGATGCCAATTCTCTTGCAGCCCAAGTTCTTGCGCGTGCTCGAGGACGGCATCGTTCGCCGGGTCGGGGGAAGCCATGAGCGGAGCTTCGATGTCCGGGTGCTGGCAGCCACCAACCGGGAGCCCGAAAGGGCGGTGGAAGAGCGGCGCCTGCGGCAAGATCTCTACTATCGCCTGAACGTGTTCACCCTCGAAGTGCCACCGTTGCGTCAGCGGAGTGGCGACGTGTCTCTCTTGACCCGGCACTTCATCCGAATCTTCAACCGCAAGCACAGTGCCCGGGTGGAGGATGTGCGGCGAGGGGCACTCGAGCTGCTCAATAGCTACTCCTGGCCGGGCAATGTCCGCGAGCTGCGCAATGCCATCGAGCGTGCGGTGATCATGGCGCGGCGGGGCCGGATCGGCGTCAAACATCTGCCGCCGCAACTGCGCCGGCCGGGTGGTGGCGTCGGTTCCCAGGTCGTTCTGCCACCCCGTGTCAGTCTGGCTGAGGCAGAAAAGATTCTCATCCTCGAAACTCTCGAGCAAGTCGGCCAGAACAAGGCCGAGGCCGCGCGTCGACTCGGCCTCGACGTCAAGACCGTGCGCAATCGATTGCGCTCCTACGGCGAGCTTCCCGCGCAGCGTTCCCGGGCCGGCTAGCGGATTTCGACGATGAGGATCTCCACCAAGGTCACCGCTAGCTCGGCCTTGTTCGTGCTACTTCTCGGCGGGGTGCTCTACTACCACTTGACCTCCATCGGCTCCCAGGTGGTGGACCATAGCCAGGCTTCGGCGCTGAACTTTGAGGCCGCCACTCTCGCTCTCGAACTGGTCCGATTGGTCAGAGATCAAGGAGAGATGGTGCGCAAGTTTCGCGTCACCAAAGATGCCGACTACGGCACTCGCTGGGCCGAGATCGAGGCGGAGCTGACTGCAGGTCTGGAAGAGCTGAAGCAATTGGATCTCGCGCCACCGAGTGATCGGCAGGCAGCGCTGGTGCTCCAGACCTGGTCGGAGATGCGCTCCCACGCCGCCTATCGTCTCGTGCAGGCTATGGCAACAGCCGCCGAGCACAACCGGAATGCCGAGGACCCGGCGGTTGACGAGGCGAGCCGAGACATTCCGGACAGCGTCGAGGCCTTGGCCAATCTCGAGCAACCGCTGGTCGAGGAGTTCGATCTGGCCACGGAGTCTGCCGTCCTACCTCCGGCAGACTCGATCGAGGCGGAAAGCGCCGCCGACTGTGACGAAGAAGCCGCTGGCGATGCGATCGATGCAAAATTGTGTAGAGACTTCGCCAAGCTCGGAAAGCAGGTCGAGGCGCTGCTCGATGCGACCCGTGCGTCGATCGGGAGACAGGTCGAGATCGCCAGCCGGAGCAGCTTCGAAGTCCGAACCGTCTCGAACAATGTGGCCCTCTTCGCTCTGGTGCTGATCGTGCTGATCAGTGCGCTGACAGCGCACTCCATCCAGGCACCGTTGAAGCGATTCACCGCAGGAACCCGAGCGGTGGCGGAGGGCAACTTCTTCTACCATCTCGACGAGACGACGGGCGATGAGTTTGCCGAGCTCGCCGTGGCCTTCAACTCGATGGCTCAGCGCCTCGGTGATCTCGATCGGCTGAAGCGAGAGTTCCTTGCCCACGTGTCGCACGAGCTCAAGACGCCCCTCGTGGCCATGCAGGAAACGAACACCCTGTTACTCGAGCAC
>JBCCGX010000597.1:0-6350 GCA_039029035.1 Acidobacteriota bacterium
CCGTCCGGTGCCAACGCCCAACCCTGGCACTACATCGTCGTCGAAGACGACGAGGTCAAGACTCGGATCGGCGAATGCTTCGTGCGCGAGCAGCGCTCGCGGGCCGACCTGAAGATGAAGTTCCCCACCCCCAACTACAAGTTCGTCGCCAGTGCTCCGGGCTTCATCGTCGTGGCGACGGATCTGCGCCTGGTGCGTGCCTTTCCGGTCCTGCGCGACGAAGCCACTGCGGCCGAGATCCCCGAACGTGCGGCGATGTACCGCACCAACGCCGAGCGCATCCTGCTGCAGAGCGTGGCGGCGGCCACCATGTCGGCCCACCTCGCGGCCGCGGCCCTGGGCTACGGCGTGTGGTGGATCACCGCCATCGGCCAAGAGGCGATCCAGACCGAGATCAAGCCCCTCCTCGGCGTACCGGACGAGCTCGCCCTGGTCGACATCATGCTCTTCGGCCAGCCCCTCAAACCGCCCTACAAACGCTGGAAGAAGAGTCTCGACCAAATCGTCAACTGGGGCCGATTCAATCCGGACAACTTCATGTCGGACGACGACATCGACCGTTGGATTGCCGAGAAACGCCACAAAGTGATGTACCGCGACGCAGCCAACATCGATTGAAGCTCGATCCTGGGGTGATCGGTAGAGTCCGGGGGACGAGGAGAGCGGCAATCAGCCGCCCTTCGGGTAAGATCGATGCATTGCAATGAACTTGGAGGATCCTCTGATGCTGAATCGACCGCTGACCGCCCCTCGCCCCGCTTCGACACCTTGGCACTGTGCGGCGCTGCCCCTGACCGCCACCATTCTCACTCTGGGGCTCTTGACTTTGCCCTCCACTGCAGCAGCGGCGGGTACCTTCCGGCTCCAAGGCCAGTTGGTCGCAACCTCCGCTAGCACCGCCGGCCTGACCGAAGACTTCGGCTCCGGTCCCGGTGCCTACATCGGTCTCGAGATCGACATCAACGATCGCCTCGGGATCGAGCTCGGTGCCAGCTGGCTGGAGCTCGAGGCCAGCGAGCGGCAAGAGTTCTTCGGCTTTGTCACCGACCTCACCGCCTCGATCACCGCAACGCCGGTGACCCTGGCTCTCAATCTCCACCTCACTCCCCAGAAGCGTTACGACGTCTACCTCGCGCCGAAGATCGGCTGGGCGTTCTACGACGACTTCGAGCTCGTCACTCGGGTCGACGGCAGTTTCAACTTTCCCGGCCTGCCGATCTTTCCGACCCTCACGATCGACGGTGAAACAGTCGTCACCGATCTCGCGACCGAGGATCAATTCCTCTTCGGCTTGCGCCTCGGGGTGGACGTACCGTTCGGCCAGAGCGCCTGGAGCTTCAGCTCGAGCCTCGACTACACCGACCTGCCGCTCGAGTTCGACTTTGTCGAAGGCGCCGACCTCGGCATCGATCCGCTATCGATCGGCGTCGGCATCGCCTATGGCTTTTGAGCGGCGGAGCCCCTACTCCGGTACATACCGCGGATAGGTCGACTTGCTCTGACGGGCGAGGTCGAGGTCGACCTCGACGGTCGCAAAAGGCTCTCCGACGCTCGTTTCGGCCAGCACGTCACCTTCCGGCGAGACGATCCAGCCCAGGCCACCGCAGTTGGCTTTCGCCCCCGGCGGATTCCACAGGTTCGACGACAGGCAGTAGGCGCCCGAGCACACCGCCGCGGTCTGACCGCCGGCCAGCCACTTCCCCACCGAGCCATGGGGCGTCGCCCGCGGCACACACAAGAGCTCCGCCCGGGCGGCACCGTAGTGCCGCGCCCACTCGAGAAACCACATCTCGGTACAAATGAGAACCCCGACGCGGGCGCCCAACGCGCGGCAGAGGTCGAATCGACGCTCGCCACGGTCGTACCAGGTGTTCTCCCAATAGCCCGGCTCGTCCGGCAGATAGACCTTCTCGTGCACGCCGCTGGCACCGCCTTCAGCCGTCCACAGATAGGCCTGATTGCGGAAGCTGCCATGCGAGCGCACGATCGGCCGGGTACCGATCACCGCTCGCGCGCCGAGTGTCCTGAGCTCACCGATCCGCCGCTCGTGCTCAGCAACGGCGGCCAGCCACCGGGCCGCAGTCGGTGTCTCGTCGGCTGCCAGCCACTCCGAGAAACACATCTCCGGCAGGAGAAGGAAATCGGAGTCTTCGTCGCGGACGTGCTGCGCCAACGCGTCGAGCATCGGCTCGATCGAGCCAGGCCGATGGTCGAGCTGGCAGACCGTGACTTTCATTCGTTCAAGCCGCGCTGCCCTCGACACGACCGAAACGCTTGGCCGCCCGTGCCCGGGCCTTCGCCGCCTCGACTTCTCGATCGCGCGGCGGCGCCTTGGTCACCAGGGAGCCCAGGAGCTCACCGGCGACCGCAGAAACCTCTTCCACCGCCTTGTCGAAGGCGGCCTGATTGGCCTTCGATGGCTTGTTGAAGCCACTCAGCTTGCGGACGAATTGCAGCGAGGCACCGTGGATCTCCTCCGGCGTTGCCGGGGGATCGAAGTTGTACAGCGTTCGGATGTTGCGACACATGGCAGTCTCCTTTCCCAGCCCATCGTCTGAACGATGCTAACCCAACGCCCCGACCACCGCCGTGGCGATCTGAATATCCTGCACCGCGACGCCGGTCAGATCGGCGACGGTGATCTGATCCTCGGCGGTCCGGCCGACCGCATCGCCGACGATGACGCTCCCGAGCTCGACGAGATCTTTCTCGCGGACGAGTCCGGCCTGCAGGGCGTGGGCGATCTCGCCGCGCTCTCGACATTGGACGATGCTGTCGGCGACGACCCGATCGGCCCGGCCGAGGAGTGCGGCGTCGAGCTCCTGCTTGCCGGGAGTATCAGAGCCCATGGCGGTAATGTGGGTCCCCGGGCGCACGTCGGCGGCCCGCAGCAAGGGCTCGGTTGACGGCGTGGTGGTGACGATCAGATCGCAGCCGGCGGCGACTTCGGCGGAGTCACAGGCAATCTCGACATCGAAACCCTTCGCCGCCATGTCGTCTCGGTAGCGCGCCATGGCGTCCGGGCTGCGCCCCCAAGCCAAGACCTGCCGGCAATCGCAGATCTGGGCGAGGTATTCGAGCTGCAGGCGAGCCTGGATGCCGGCACCGACGATGCCGATACGCTGCACCGAGCTCGGCGCCAGATGACGAGCGGCCAGCGCCCCAGCGGCGGCCGTGCGAACGTCGGTCAAGTACCCTTCGTCGAGCAGGATCGCTTGGGGCTGACCGGTCTCGCGGTCGAAGACCAGCATCAAACCGTTCGACGAAGGCAGGCCGCGCTTCGGGTTGTCATAGAAGCCGGAGGCGATCTTGATCACATAAGTCTCGCCGCCGCGCAAGTAGCCGTACTTGATGTGGACATCGCCCGGCGGATCCTCGAGCACCAGCTCACCGACCGGCGGCACCACCGACTCGCCGTGCGAGTAGGCGACGAAGCCGGCCGCGACTTCCTCCAACACGTCGACCGACTCGAGCGCTTGGCGAATCTGATCGAGGTCGATAACTCGCATGCCGACGCCCCTACGAGGTGGTCAGAGAATCGTCCGCAGGGTATTCAGGGAGACGTTGGCGCCGCACAGGACAATGGCGACGTTCTTGCCCAGGTTGAGCCCTTCCTCGCGCAGGAAGCCAGCCACCGGCACGGCCGCGGCGCCCTCGACGAGCACATGGTGCCGGCCGATGATCAGCCGCATCGCATCACGGATCTCGGCTTCGGAGATCAAGATGTAGCGATCGACCAGCTCGCGACAGAGCTCGAAGGTGACCGCTCCCTTCTCCACCCCACCCGCGGTGCCATCGGAGAGGGTCGGCTGGGATTCGAGATCGAGGATCTTGCCGGCACGCACCGACTCGTGCATCACCGGCGAATTCTCCGGCGAGCAAGCGACGACTTCCAGATGCTCATAGAGCGATTTCAGGTAGCCGGCGATGCCCGAGATCAGGCCTCCGCCGCCAAGGGCGACGTACACCGTGTCGATCCCTACCAGTTGGCGCGACAGCTCGACGCCGATCGTCCCCTGTCCGCCGATAGTCTTCGGATCGTTGTAGGGCGAAACGTAGGCCATGTCGTGCTCTTCGGCGTGGCGCCGGGCCAAGGCTTCAGACACCACACAATCGTTCCCTTCCTGACGCACCTCGGCACCGAGAGATTGGATGGCCATCACCTTGGTGGCGGAGGCGTCCTCCGGCACGAAGACTACGCCGGGACAACCGAGGGTCTTGGCCCCGTGGGCGACGGCGACGCCATGGTTGCCCGACGACGCCGCGACGACACCGCGTGAGCGTTGCGCCGGTGTCAACGACAAGAGCTTGTTCATCGCCCCGCGCAGCTTGAACGAGCCGGTGATCTGAGAGGTCTCGAGCTTCAGCGAGACGCGGGCACTGAACTTCCGGCCGATAATCGGCGACAGCTCCACCGGCGTCTTTCGGACATAAGGCCGGATCCGCGTCTCGGCCTCTAACACTTCCTGGGCAACATCGAACATGGGCCGAGATGGTACCGCAAAGGACCGGCAAGCTACCGGTCCTGGCGATCGATTTCTGCCACAAGTGCAAGCCCCGGTTCGAGTGCATGCTGCGGTCGAGGCGACCCGGGGGCGGGCCATGGCGCCCGCCCCCCAGCACTCCATAATCCCCAGCGCTACTGCTCTACACCCTACTGCTCTACAAAGTACGCCACCACGGCGCTGGCGAAGAATCGTAGTTTTTCCTGGCGCGAGAGGTACCCCGCGTTGCGCAAATCGGCGAGCGAGCTGCCGACGCAGACAGCGTACTGGGCAAAGCTCCCCCAATCTCGGTCGATGCTGCAGGGGATCTCCGGAAAGCGAATGCGCTCGCGCTTCTTGACCCCGTACAGACGGTTGCGGACGCCACCGGGCCACAACACGTCGATGCGACCGCGGCGGGCTTTGCCGAGGCCGAAGACGAGCTCGAGGCTGTCCTGCGACGCATAGCTCGAGCCGCCGGTCACCGGACGGAGGGTCGAGCGGCCGTGGGACGTGCGGAAGCCCACCACCGCACCGATGCCGTCGCGGTTGACCGCACCACCGATCGTCAAACCGACCGTCCCCAAGAGCTCCACCTTGGCCCAACGGTTGCCATTGTCTCCGGTCGAGATCTCGACGGCTAACGAGCCATCGTCATTGTCCTCGTAGCCGTTGAAGGCCCACACGAAAGGCTCCTCGGTCGGCCCGAAGGTCGCCTGGTAGCCCACCAGACCGTCGAAGGGCGAGTCCCACTCGGTGTTGTACTGCGTGATCGGTATCGACGCCTGCTTGTCGAAGTTGGAGACACTGACCACGTCGGTGAAACCGTCGTCGTCGAGATCGCCGACCGCCATGCCGTGCACCGTGCGAC
Organism: Acidobacteriota bacterium; assembly: GCA_039029035.1. Lineage (GTDB taxonomy): Bacteria > Acidobacteriota > Thermoanaerobaculia > Multivoradales > J023 > JAAELT01. Next base: position 5,356 of record JBCCGX010000597.1, read on the forward strand.
GCTGATGATCGACCGACTCGGACAACGCCTCCGCGTCGTAGGTGAAGTTGGCGGCACCATCGTTGAGCAGCATCACGCCGATGTTGTCGCTGTGGACCACCGGCCCGAAAGCCATACCACCGTGGTAGATGATGTCGGTGTCGGCATCGTTGTCGTAGTCGGCCATCGAGGCACCCCAGCCGAACGGCGTACCGGCGAGGCCGCCGACACCCGGGTCGCTGAAGCTACCGTCCTCAGAGCCCAAGAACCAACGCGAGGTCGAATCACCCAGGTTGTAAACCCCCAGGGCGCCGTAGACCGGATCGAGCGGCGAGGCCGTGGTCGTCGCCCAATCACCGACGTTGGTACCGAAGATATCGAAGTGGCCATCTTCGTTCAGATCACCGAAAGCAAGGCCCATCCACTCACCGACTTTGTTCATGCCGCGCTCGACAGTGACGTCGGTGAAATGACCCGTACCGTCATTCTCCAGGATGTGAATGAACCCGCGGTCGACACCACCGACGCTGGCCCGCGGGACGCCGGCCTGATCATCGGCGTGCACGATATCGACATCGCCGTCGAGATCGTAGTCGACCATCGCGATCGCCCAGGTGACCGCCGGAGAGCCTTCGAAACCCGGCGGGAAACCGCGCAGATCGGTCACGCCGGACGTCTCGCTGACATCGACGAAGACGTTGCCCGGCCCACCCAAGAAGAGCTGGTTGTATTGATTGAAAAGGAACGGATCGATCGGTGCGATGCCGAGCAGATTGCTCATGTCTTCGATCGCGTTGGCAACCACTACATCGAGCAGGCCGTCACCATTGACGTCGCCGAACGAGCACGAAACGGAGGTGTAGTCATCGCCCCCCAGGCCGCTGACGAAGGAGATATCGGTGAAGGTACCGTCACCGTTCGATTCGAACAGACGGTTCGGGCCAAAATTGGACAGAACAAAAAGGTCATGATCGCCATCATTATCGATGTCACCGAAACAAACTCCCGAGCTGTCC
>JBCCGX010000598.1:0-6349 GCA_039029035.1 Acidobacteriota bacterium
AACCTCAAGCTCGGCGAGGAACCGCAGCAGACGTGCCAGCACGACGTGGTCCGTCGCCGTGGCATCGGCCAGTTCGCGGGCTGTGCGGGGTCCGTTGGCGAGAAGGCGCCCCAGATCGAGACGGGCCGCAACCTGGACGGCGCGCGACAGCTGATAGGCGCTGGCGAGCCGAGAGACTCGCACGTCAGGGGGAAGTTGGCTCATGGTCGGCGCACCGCGGTAAGTATACTGGGGCCGTCCATGCACGATGTGGTCATCATCGGCAGCGGCGCGGGTGGCGGCCCACTGGCGTTCGAGCTGGCACGGGCCGGGCTCGACGTCCTGGTGCTCGAGAAGGGGCCCCGATTCCGCCGGGAGCAATACACCCGAGAAGCGCACGGTCTGGCGCCTGGAGCCTTCACCCCCGATCTCGCCAGCGATCCCCACACCGTCGTGACCCGCAAGACGCGGACGCCCTTGCGCACCACGCTCGGGTGGATCGCTTGCTGCGTCGGCGGTGGAACCACCCACATGGGAGGTTACTTCTACCGCTTCCACCGTGACGACTTCCGCATGCGGCAGCGTTTCGGCGCCAAGCCCCTCGATACCGTCGAACTGGTCGACTGGCCCTACAGCTACGAGGATCTGGAGCCCTACTACACACGGGCCGAATGGGAGATCGGTGTCGCCGGCCAAGCCGGCGCAGATCCCAGCGAGGGGCATCGGTCGCGCCCCTATCCGCTGCCTCCGGTGGACGCCCACCCCCTGGCTGTTCCGCTGGAGAAGGTCTGTCGACGGAAAGGGCTCTCTCCGTTCCCCACCCCGAGGTCGATCAACTCCCGGCCCTACCAGGGGCGGCCGGCCTGCGCCTACTGCGAAACTTGCGCCGGCTTGGGGTGCCCTGTCGGGGCACGCGGCAGCACGCAAGAGGCCCTCTTGCCCCGCGCCGAAGCCACCGGGCGCTGCAAGGTCCGGTCGCAGTCGACGGTGTGTGAGGTCCTAGTCGACCGTAGCGGCCGCGTCAGCGGCTGCGTCTATCGGGATTCGGACGGTAAGGAGCACGAGGTGGCGGCGAGGATCGTCTGCCTCTGTGCTTCGGCGATCGAGTCCGCCCGACTCCTTCTACTGTCGCGCTCGCCCCGTTTTCCGGACGGGCTGGCCAACAGCACCGGCCTGGTGGGCCGGCACTTGCAATTCCATGGTGTGACCCAGGGGGAAGCGCGATTGCCGCTCGACCAACCGCCAGGGGATCTACTGCAGCGGCGTCACGTCTTCCTCGGTCGATCCGTGTCGGACTTCTATTTTCTGCCAGCAGGCGTCTCACCCCTGGCCAAGGGGGGGATGCTGCGTTTTGGCATGGCGAGTCAACAGGCCCCAGGGTCCCCGGCAGGTGTCGGCCACGAGAGCCGCCGTGGCCTCATCGGCTGCGAGATCTTCCACGACTTCCTACCCAATACCGGCACCTGGATGGAGCTTGACGACGAGGTGTGTGATCGCTGGGGGAGCCCGGTGGCGCGCATTCACCTCGATCGACCTCAGCATCACGTGACCGCAGGCCGCTGGGTGCTCGGACGCGCCTTCGAGGTCTTCCAGGATCTGGGCGCGGTCGCTCTCCGCGCGACCGATGTGGGGGGCACCTCGTCTTACCTCGTCCAGGGGACTTGCCGGGCGGGGAGAGATCCTCGCACCTCGGTGCTGAATGAATACTGCCAAGCCCATGAGGTCTCCAACCTCTTTGTGGTCGACGGCAGCTTCATGCCGACCTCCGGCGGCACGCCCCCAACGCTGACGATTCTCGCCAACAGCTTCCGTACAGCGCAGCACATCGTCGAACGGTGGAAGTCAGCCGACTTCTGAGCTCGAGGGCAGATGTTTCTGTCAAGTGAGAAAGGGAAGGGAAGTTGCTTTATTGGATAGGGCAGTGCTATTCTTATAGGTCAACCACCTCAGCCGCGGTCGATGTGGGCCCTACGCCGAAGGCGTGGGTGTCGAAGGCGGAGTCTGGCCTTGCCGGATTCCACGACTCACCGAACCCTGGAGGATCGTAGCCATGAAGAGAAAGAACGTGATCCGTGCCTGGAGAGACGAAGAGTATCGTCGCAGCTTGAGTGAGGAGGAGCTCGCCATGCTCCCTGAGCATCCGGCGGGGTTCCTGAAGATGGAAGACGACGAGGTGCTCGGCAGCGTCACCGGTGGCTGCATCCCTCCGACTTTCAACCATTGCGGTAACACGTCCTGTATCGCGTCCTGCGATCCTCATCTCGGCGATATCTGTATCTGAAACGATCGACGATCCCAGAGCGATTCTCACGCCTCCCACACCGCCGGGTTTGCCGGGCTCTGGCCGGAGACCCTCGCCCAGCGGTCTGGGCCCGAGTAGAGCCCTGACTGCTCTCCAGACCCGGCAGTTTCGCTACGAACTGTGACCCTCGAGGCGCTTCTCGACTCGGCGGATTGGTATGAGGGCCTGACCCTCGCCGAGCGTGCCGCCTTACCTGAGGCGCCAAATCAGGATTTCGATCGGCGAGAAGGCGAGAAGCGGGCGCACTACTGGCGTCAACAGACCGGGTTGGTCGATGAAGATCTCTTCGCTAGCCGACTGGCGTTGAATGATCTTTCCGCCGACCGTTTTCTTCGGCTACTGCAGGAATCGCCCGAAAGCTTGCGCGCTCGGAGCCCCGGTCCTCCGGCCTGGCTCCGAGCGGTGCAGCAGGCCTACTCGCAGCCGGCCGATACCTTGCCGCCAATGCCTCTGAAGGGCCTCGGAAACGTCGCACATGCCGGGTTTCTCGAGTGGGTCTCGCCATTGACTCGAGTTGCTTTCGGGCATCTTCGAAACGATTTGCGCGAGCTCTTCGCCGACCGGCGGCAGAGGCTCTGTGAACTCGACACGGCCGCCGAGCTCGCCGTCGGGCAGCTGCCGGCTCAGCTCCTGTTCATGGTCAGCCATGCCCTCACCTTGGAGCTGCGTATCCTGAGCCTCGAGGAGGAGCTCCCGGGCGACACACCGGAAGCGCGCTTTGAGAGCTTTGTCGAATCGCTCGCCGACCGCCCAACGGCGTTGAGCCTTCTCGCACGCTACCCGGTCTTGGCGCGCTCGATCGTCTTGCGTTTGAAACAGTGGCGGAAAAATCACCTGCAACTGTTCCAGCGGCTGATGACGGATTGGCTTGATCTGAAGCGCCGATTCAGCCCTGAACAGGATCCCGGAGAGCTGGTCGAGATCGCTGCGGACCTGTCCGATCGTCATCACGGAGGTCGCACCGTGGCGGTGCTGCGCTTCGCTTCGGGTCTGCGGCTGGTCTATAAACCGCGGCCGCTGGCCAGCGAGAGACGATTTCAGCATCTCCTGCGCTGGCTCAACGAGCGCGGCCAGCAGCCGATGCTGCCGATCCTCGAAGTGCTGGACCGCGGTGCCTATGGTTGGACCGAGTTTGTCGACAGCCACCCTTGCGCCTCGCGTCGTGAAGTTGATCTGTTCTACCAACGGCAAGGCGCCTACCTGGCGTTGCTCTATGGCATCGAGGCAAGCGACTTTCACTACGAGAACGTCATTGCTCGTGGCGAGTTCCCGCTCCTGGTCGATCTCGAGACGCTTCTACAGCCCGAGGCTCGAGCGACCGATGACAGCGTCGACTTTGTCAGCCAGACCGTTCTGCGGACCCACCTGCTACCCGGCACGACCGCGGAGCACCTGCAAGGGTTGGAGGTCGGAGGACTGAGCTCGACCCGGGGTCAGACCGTGAGTTTGCACGGTATCGACCATATTGGAACCGATCGAATGCAGCTCGCCTTGCGGCCGGCGGAGGTGCCTAGCCAGGACAATCTGCCCACTCTGAAGCAAATCGAAACCGAGCCTTGGGAGTTCCGCCGGACCATCCTGGGGGGTTTCGAGAGCACCTATCGGCTGCTCGTGCGATGGCGAGAGGACCTACTTGTGCCGGAGGGCCCGTTAGCCGGCCTGGCGGACTGCACCATGCGAGTGTTGGTCCGACCTACCGGGCTCTATAGCCGTTTGTTGATCATGGCCTGTCATCCGGACGTGGCCCAGAGCGGTCTGGCCAGAGATCGCTTGTACGACAAACTTTGGCTCGGCGCGCGGCAGTCTGCGCGGGTTGCGCGCCGGATAGGTGCTGAGCTGACGGATCTGACCCACCAGGACATCCCCCATTTCGTCGCCCATCCACGCTCGTGCGATCTGCACACCAGCTCCGGCGAGTGCTTGGCAGGCCACTTTGCAGCCTCGGGCTGGGACAAGGTGACTCAGCGGCTGCGTGCGCTGGACGACGACGACCTGCAGCGGCAGAAGTACCTGATCCGCGAATCGTTGCGATCAGCCCGGCCCCTGGGCGGAGGCTCCGACGACGAGTTGAACCCGTTGCCCGCGGCCTCTCAGCCAGCTGATGGGGAACGTTTTCTGGCTGCGGCCCTGGCGATCGGCGAGAGGCTCGAACAGCTCGCCGTGCACCGAGGCGATCAGAGCTCGTGGTTTCATGTCGCTGTCAGTGCGGAGCATCGTGCCTTCCGCCCAGTCAACCCAGACCTGTATGACGGTCTGGGTGGAATCGCTGTCTTTTTCGCTCACCTGGGAGAGCGGGCCGCTGCGGTGCGTTTCACTGCCCTGGCGCGCCGGGTCTTGCAGGCCGCCCGCCGCAATCTGGAGTGCTTTCCCGAGTCTCTGCCTGGTATCGGAGCGTTCAGTGGCCGTGGCGGATGGATCTACACCCTCGCCCATCTGGGCTTGCTCTGGCGCGAGCCTTCCCTCCTCGCCGAGGCCGAGCGCCAGGCCTCGGCGATCGAGGAGCGGTTGGCCGCTGACACAGCGTTCGACTTGATCGGCGGCGCCGCGGGGGCCATTGCCGCTCTGCTGGTGCTCCATCAGCAGCGACCGTCGGAAGCCATTCTGCAAACCGCGGTCGCATGCGGTGAGCACCTCTTGCACCACCGGCGGGTGGAGGAGAGAGGGTTGGGCTGGCCCTCACCAATGGGTGAAGACCTGCCGCCCTTGACCGGCCTGGGACATGGTACGGCGGGGTTCGCCTGGGTCCTGGCAAGCCTGGCGAGAGTCAGTGGCCAACAGCGCTTCGCGGAAGCGGTTCAGCAGACTCTGGCCTACGAACGTAGCTGGTTCTCGGCCAAGAAGAACAACTGGCCGGATCTGCGTCAGACCATCGATAGGGAAGGGGAGCCGAGCTTCTTCCATGGCTGGTGCCACGGTGCGCCGGGGATCGGGTTGGCGCGACTCGCCATGCTCGACAGTTGGGACGACCTCGCCATGGAGCCTGAGATCCGCGCCGCATTGATCTCGACACGACAGCAGGGCTTCGGCCGTAGCCACTGCCTGTGCCATGGCGACCTCGGCAACCTCGAGCTACTGAGGCTTGCTGGCGAAAGGTTGGGTAACGCGAATCTCGGGGCCGAGGCCGAAGGCTTGGCCGCTGCCGTGCTGCACCACGTCGAGCGCGACGGGCCGCGTTGTGGAGTGGGAGCGGATGGCGAGCCGCCAGGCCTGATGACGGGCCTGGCAGGCATCGGCTATGGCCTGTTGCGCGCCGCCGCACCCCATCGCGTCCCGTCGGTCCTGTTGCTGGAAGTCCCGGGCTAGCGACCGGTTCGATCAAGAGCGAAGCGGAAGAGATCCAGTGCTGGGATCCGCTATACTGGTGGCGCTTCAGCAGGCACGTCTTCGGGCGCTCCCGCCGGTTCTGACACCTGGACGCGCTACCCTCGATTCGGTCGCCGAGACATCTCAGCAGCTCGCGCGACGCGATCTTTCGAGTACCCATCCATGGATCCCCAGCGTCCCCCGAGACCCGAGCCAGAGAGCATCGAGAGCGCAGTGGCGGACAACACGATCCGCCAGCCCTCGGCAGCCTGGCCGCGTTGGGTCCTCGGCATCCTCTTGGTTGGGGCGATTCTGCGGTTCTCCGCGGCGTTTCCTGTCCACCGCTACGCCGGCGACTCCGACTCGGTTGGCGTCGGTCTGTGCACCTTCCGCGTCTTGCGCGGCGAAACCCCGGTCTTCTATTCCGGGTCGCGGTTGGGTTCCCTGCCGTGCCACCTCACCGCACCGCTGTTCGCGCTGTTCGGCGCCAGCCGCGCGACCCTCGCCCTGGTGCCGGTGCTCGTCTGGTGCCTCGTCTTGTCGGTCGGCTACCCGATGTACCGGGAGTTGATCGGCTCCCGTTTGGCACCGTATGCCTTGGTCTTTCTCGCCCTGCCGCCGTCAGCCGTCACGTTCTGGACGTACTTGCCCATCGGCTATGCCGAGACGGTCCTGCTCTGTGCGGTCGTCCTGTGGCTCGCTGCTCGCCTAGCGCGCCTCGGCGAGGGCCATCGCGAGCTGTTCGGTTTGGGGCTCGCCGCCGGT
>JBCCGX010000599.1:0-6347 GCA_039029035.1 Acidobacteriota bacterium
GGCAGCGACGCTGTCGGCCCGTATCGAACGGTTCGGCGTAGCCTCGAGGGAAGTTCGGGCCTGGGTGGACGCTCAGGACCAGGTCTTCGCCAACTGCTCCGCCGGCGAGTCGATTCCACCGAGCCTGGACGAGAGCTGGGACCCCTTGCTGCGAGCGGATCGTGCCTATCAGATCGCAGCCGCCCACTTCTACGCCACTGACTACATCGAGGCGGAGCGTCTCTTTCGCGCAATCTCAAAGGACTCGGGGTCTCCCTGGCGCGACCTCTCCGCCTACCTCGTCGCCAGAGCACAGATTCGTGGCGGCCGCTTCGCCGACGCCGAGCGCGAGCTGCAGCATGTCATCGCAGCCCCGAGCTTGGCCGCGATGCACGAGCCCGCGCAGCGCCTGCAAGGCTTCGTTTCCCTGCGCAACAACCTGGGCGAACGCCATCGGGAGTTGACCGAACGGCTGTTGGCGCCAGCGCTCGAAGCGCCGCTTCGACAGACCTTCATCGACTACCGATGGAGCCTCGACCACGAGACCCATGGCAACGAGCTCGCTCGGTGGTTCCTTGCGACGGCTCGAACGGTGAAGGGAGACAGCGCTCTCCGCACCTGGGAGCCGGAACAAGGCCCTGCCTGGCTCGCCGCGGCGTTGGCCACGGCGACGCCACAAACAACGGTCGTCGAATCGGTGCTCGAAGCCGCCGCCCAAGTGCCTGAAAACTCGTTCCTCTATCCGACCGCGGCCTACCATCGTGGCCGGCTGTTGATCGGCCTGGAGAGGCCAGCGGAAGCTCGGGAGGTGCTCGACACCGCGCTGCAAAGGGCCAGTGATCGCCTCGCACCGGCGGACCTCAACCGACTCCGCTTCCTCCGTGCCGAAGTCACTCCGGAGCTCGACGAGTACCTGCGGCTGGTGGCAGCCGTTCCCCTCGGTCTGGCCTGGGACGACGGCAGCGGCCGGCCTTTGACTTCGGCGGGCCAGCCCGAATCGGTGTTTCCCTTCTACCGCCTCAGCGAGCCGATGCTGCCCTCGTCCGCCATCGAGCTGCTCAATCACGGGTTGACTGAAGCAGAGATGCTCGAGCTGGCTCAGAGTGAGACCTTGCCAGAGGGCTGGCGCCGCCGTCTGGTGCTAGCGACCTGGACCCGTGCCGTCGTCACCGGGAGCGAAGGCGTTGCCGTCGCCGCGGTGCCCCTGGTGGGCCAGTTGGTACCCGAGCTGGCAGACGAAGTGACCGCCTATCTCGACGCCACCGGCTCGGACCGGCGCTTTGCCGCCGCGTGGACCCTGTTGCGCTTCCCCGGATTGTCGCCGATCGTGCGCTGGGGGGTCGGGCGGCGGACGCCCTTGGCGGAGCGGGATTCACTGCGCGACAACGGCTGGTGCGAGGGGGTGCTGCAGGTCGAGAGCCTGCCGAGCCAGATTGTCCGCGATGCCGAACAGATCGCCGCCGTCCAGGCAGACCTGCCGGCGGACGGGCTACCCGCGTCGCCCAACTACCTCGGCCAGATCGTGCTGCTGCGCGCCGAGAGCCACCCCGACGATCCACGGCTGCCGGAAGCCCTGCACCGTGTCGTCCAGGCGACGCGCTACGGTTGTCCGATGGGCGGCTACAAGAACACCTCCCGCGCCGCCTTCCAGACCCTCCATCGGCAATTCCCATCGAGCCCATGGACGGAGAAGACGCCCTATTGGTACGAGTGAGCTGTAGCTGGCTGTCAAGGCTAGAGCCCGGGCCGTCCCCGAGCCTCGTTCAACGCGGCCAGATCGCGCTCCGCCTCTCGGGCCCTCGGGTGGTCGTCGCCGAACTGCCTGACGAACTCCTCATGACGACGCTCGAGTAGCGGCTCGGCCTCGTCGAAACGGCCCAGAGCGGTGAGACTCGAGCCCAGCATGCCTTCGGCCTGGGCCAGCTGCCAATGGGTGTCAGGGAAGGCCTCTCGCCGTATTTCGACGCCACGGCGGAACAGAGGCTCGGCGGTGCCGGGATCGCGTCGCGCCATGGCGACTTTGCCGAGCCCGAGTAGTGCATCGGCAATCGCAACGTGGTTCTTGTGATGGATGGCTTGGATGATCTCTTGTGACTGCAGGAAGAGGTCTTCGGCGTCTTCTAGACGCCCTTGCTCCAAGCGAACGGACGCGAGGTCACGGAAGAGCGCCGCGGTGACGATGTTGCGCTCTCCCAAACGCTGTCGTGCCTTGGCCAAGGTGGTATCCAGGACGTCCTGAGCTTCCTCGAGCTCTCCTTTCTGCAGGTGGATGTAACCCAGGTTGCCGAGCGATCGGATGAGTGCCGGATGCTGTGGATCGAGAGTCGCTTCCTGAACGGCGAGGGTCTCTCGGGCGACCTTCTCGGCCTGCTGAAAGTCACCCTTGAGAATCCAGTTGGTGATCAGGTTCTGCAACACATGGGCGACCCAGGGGTGCTCCGCACCGAGAGACCGGCGCAGCGAGTCCGCAGCCTCGGTGAAGATCTCAAGGGCCGGATCCAGGTCGCCGCGCCGGGCGAGCACGACGCCCACATTCTTGTACGCCATCATGGTCATGGGATGGTCGTCGCCCAAGGCCCGGCGTTGGATCGCGGTCGCCTGCCGGAACAGCTCTTCGGCGCGGTCGTACTCGCTGCGCCGGTAGTAGAGGCTGGCGAGGCCATCCAGGCTCTTGGCGACCTTCGGGTGCTCCTCGCCGAGCGCTCGGCGCTGTATCTCGAGCGCTTCGAGATGGATTTCTTCCGCTCCCTCCAGCTTGCCCGACCAGCGTAGAACCGTCGCCAGACCGTCCAAGGTGTCACCCACCTGCTCGTGATCGCTACCGAGGAGACGGCGACGGATGGTCAGGGCCTCGCGGTAGAACGCCTCGCTGGGCTCGTACTCGCCATTCTCGTAGCGCAGCTCGGCCAGATGATAGAGCGTCGCGGCCACGTCGAGGTGCTCACTTCCGAGGAGCTCACGCCGCAGCTCGAGAGCGCCCTCGAGCAGGTCGGAAGCCTGGTCGTAGCTGCCCAAACTGAGGTAGACCTGACCCATGGCGTCCATCAGCGTGGCCCGGATCTCCGGCTGATCCTCGAGCTCGGTCAAAACGCGCTCGCCACCGGTGTCGAGGATTCGCTTTGCGGTTAGCGTCTCGCCGCGCAAGGCGCCGGGCTCGGAGCTTCTGAAGACATCGACCATGAACTGCAGCGATTGTCGCGAGCGCCTCTCTTCGTTCTCGAGCCGGTGTTGTTGCTGCAGCAGCGTGTTGATGAATATCGCCGTCATTGCGCCGGCGGCTGCGAGAGCAGCAAACGCCAGGCGGTGGCGGCGAACGAGCTTGCCGAGACGGTACGCGAAGGAGCCGCGACGGGCCACGACGGGCAAGCTTAGGAGGTGACGCTGCAGATCTTCGGCCAGTTGCTCGACCGAGCCATAGCGATCCTGTGGGTCTTTGCGCAGCGCCTTGCCGACGATGTGATCGAGATCGCCACGCAGCCTTCGGACCAACTCGGCAGGTCGAGAGTGGCGCTTCGCGGCCACGACCCCAATCTCCTGGTCGAGCCGCGCGCGACCCAGCTCACTGCTCGGCCGGACCGGCTCCTGCTCGCAGATGGCCCATTCGACCTCGTGCGGCAAGCCGCTTTCCAAACGGTAGGGTGAGCGGTTGATCAACAGCTCGTAGAGCAGCACGCCGAGGGCGTACGTGTCGCTGGCAGTCCCGATGGCCTCGCCTTTGACTTGCTCCGGGCTGGCATAGCGCGGCGTCATCGGCCGCAGACCCGTTTGGGTCTTTTCGATCGGCAGGCCAAAGCTCTCGGGCTGCAAGACTTTGGCGATGCCGAAGTCCAGCAGCTTGGGCTCGCCACTGGCGGTGATCAGAATATTGCTCGGCTTTAGATCGCGATGGACCACCAGATTTTGATGCGCGTAGCTCACAGCGGTACAGACCTTGCTGAACAGGCGCAAACGGTCGTCGACCGTCAGGCGATGTTCGTCGCAGTAGTCGTCAATCGGTATCCCGTCGACATACTCCATCACGAAGTAGGGCCGGCCATCCGGGGTCGTGCCACCGTCGAACAGGCGCGCGATGTAGGGATGGTCGAGGTTGGCCAGAATACGCCGTTCGCTGTGAAAGCGGCGCGCGACGGCAACCGAGCCGAGACCTGCCTGGATGACCTTGATGGCGACTTGTCGATGAAACGTGTCATCGTCACGGGCGGCGAGAAAGACCGTGCCCATACCACCGTGGGCGATCGGCTGCACGATGCGATAGGGCCCGATCTGGTCCTCCGCCGCGGTATCTACCTCCGGTGCTGGAACTCTGTTCGCCGGCTCATCTCTTGTCGCCGTGGCCGCAAGAAAATTGGACAGCGCGTCGCGCAGGCCTCGGTCGTCGTTCCAGGTTTCGTCGAGAACGGCTTGTCCGGCCACGCCCTCCTGTTCGAGGGTCTCCTCGAGAATAGACCTGATGCGTCGCCAATGGTCCGGCATCATGGTTGCGCCCTCAGGGCAAGAAATCTATCCGGCGTAGATCTGCAGGTCCGTTCCTACTCGATCCGCCAACGCCATCGTCGTTTCGAGGTCCGGGTGGCGAACCACGAGGTAGCCATCTGAAATCAAGGTCGCCCGCCAGTTGCGACGCGGCGCGCCGACCGGTAGGAGATCGACGCAAGCGACCGCGCTCCCGAGCTCGTGGAGAAGACGGTCCAGACCTCGAATAGCCCGGATTCGCCCCTCACCCTGGGCCCTTTTGAAGATGACCGCGGCGTTGTACTTACGCTCGACCGTCTGCGAAAAGCGATCGTGGCAGACCGCTTCGGCCCACCCGGTGTAAACGTCGATATCACTGGCGTAGTTCATGATGTCCACCGAGCGCGCCCCGGGCGGCCGGGCGCCGATCTCACCGAAGACCGCCTCGCCGTCCTCTTTCAAGAACCACTCCATGTGGGTGAAACCGGTGCGGAAACCAAGAGCCTTCAAGACCGCTTGGCCCATTTCGATCCCGGGCGCCACTTGCGGCGCATCGATGGCCCGCAGGTTGATCGTCTGCGGGCTGATCCACTCCTCGGTGCGGGCGATCAGGGGTCGCGGACGATACCAAGCGACGTTGTGGTAGTGGATGCGACCGCCGGAGCAAATGGTGTCGAAGGTGTATTCCTCACCTTCGATGAACTCTTCGACGCTGACTTCCGGCACATGACCGGTCTTCGCCACCACCGCCTCGAGCTGCTCTTCGTCGTCGACCCGGTAGGTGTCCGCCGAACCCGCACCGGCGATCGGCTTGATGCACAGGGGGAAGCCGATCTCTTCGGCTGCCTGCCGCATCACCTCGGGCGTTGCGGCGCGCCGATGGCGCGGGGTGCGGATACCGGCGGCATCCAAGACCTGCTTCATGGCCGATTTGTCGCGAAAAGGAATGGTCTCTTCGACATGCATTCCGGGCAACGAGAGCGCCTCACGCAGACGAGCCGCCAGAATCATGCCCGGCTCCCACAAGCACTCGACTCGATCGATCGGTGTCTCTTCGGCCCAGCGCTTCACCTCTTCGACAACAGCATTCTCATCGAAGAGGTTTCTGACCCGCAGATAGTCCGACAGGCTCGAACGCGCCGCCTCGGGCAGCATCTCGGGCGGCTGATCTCCCAACCCCAGGACTCTGGCGCCGACCCGCGCCAAACCGCGAGTGAAGTAAGGCATCTCGGCGGGAAACCCCGGGGAGAACATCAGGACGTTCATAGCGCTCGCTCCTTGTTTGTGCCGGCGACGATTCTCGGCACCGGCAGGTCTGCAGCACGTTCGCGCATCACTGTTCGCGCATCACTGTTCCCGCAATACTGTAGCCAACCAGGCTCAGGCCGACGATTCCAACAACCGAACGTGCCCGGTGGCCGACAGGCTCGAGCTCGGCAGAGAGAAGAAGAACGTCGCCCCTTGGCCTTCACCCTCGGATTCGACCCAAATCCGACCACCATGGACCTCGATGATACGCCGGATCATGGTCAGCCCCATCCCCGTCCCCTCATTGCGCGAATCGAGCTGCTCGAAGAGGCCGAAGACCTTGCGATGATACCTGGGATCGATCCCGTCGCCATTGTCTCGGACGAAGAAGACCGGTTCGTCACTCGTCTCGGGCAGGACCCCGATCTCGATCTTGGGCGCTGCCTGGTCGCCCATGTACTTGACGGCATTGTCGAGCAGATTCTGCAACACCCGAAGCAGACGTGAATGATCGCCGAAGACAGAGGGCAGGTCGGGAGCGATCACCACCTCGACGCCTCGCGCATCGATCTGACCCGCGACAAGTGCCACCGCCTCCTTTGCCAGCTGGCCGACATCGACCTGCTCCAAGGTGTTGGCGACGCTGCCGATGCGCGAGAGCTGCAATA